>CAJWSS010000108.1:0-5519 GCA_913045915.1 uncultured Alphaproteobacteria bacterium
TTGCCGCCATAATTTTGGGCGAAAAGCCAAATTTGAGGCAATTTTTTGGGATTGTGGTGGCACTGGCTGGCATTCTTGTAATTTTAGGGGCGCCGTCGCTAGATGGCCAGATGCTTGGGGTCACGCTGGTATTATTAGGGGGGCTTTTCTGGGCTTTTGGTCAGGTATTGATCAGACGATTAGATGGCGCGTTGGGTGGATTTCAATTGACAGCATGGCTTGGGGTTATGGCTGGGCCGCAAATGCTATTCGCTTCATTGCTGCTTGATGGCAACCCATTGCCAGCAATAATCGCAGCGCCCATATCGGCATGGCTGACAGTGTTGTATCTAGGGTTGGTGATGACAGTGATTGGCTATTCGGCGTGGTATTATGTTTTAGCGCGATATCCGGTACCGGTGGTCATGCCGTTGTTACTTCTTTTACCAGTGGCGGCCATTTTGGGGGCGGTCACATGGCTGGGAGAAGTGCCTGATGTGATGGTGCTGGCTGGCGGGGCAGTGGTAATTGTCGGGGTAGCCATGGTGATTATCGAACCTTCACAGGTTCTGACAAGCTGGCAAAAAAAGAAGACCGGCTAACAAGTCTGTCATCCGGCCATACTGAAGGAAGCTGGGCTGAATATTATGCGCCGGTAAAGGCTTGCAGACCAGTTTGCGCCCGTCCCAAAATCAGCGCATGCACATCATGCGTTCCTTCATAGGTATTGACGGTTTCCAAATTCATCAGGTGCCGCATGACATGGTACTCTTCAGAAATACCATTGCCGCCATGCATGTCACGGGCTAGCCTCGCGATGTTCAGGGCTTTGCCGCAATTGTTGCGCTTGATGATCGAAATATTCTCGGGCGGGCAATTGCCATCGTCAAGAAGTCGTCCTACTCGCAGGGCCGCCTGCAAGCCAAGTGTGATTTCGGTCTGCATATCAGCAAGTTTCAACTGGATCAGCTGATTAGCCGCTAATGGCCGGTTAAATTGCTTGCGGTCAAGCGTGTATTGCCGGGCGGCATGCCAGCAAAATTCAGACGCGCCCATTACCCCCCATGCAATGCCATAGCGAGCTTTGTTCAGACATGAGAATGGCCCTTTCAACCCGCTGACATGGGGTAGCAAATTGTCTTCGGAAACAAAGGCATTATCCATCTGGATCGAGCCAGTGATCGATGCCCGCAACGACAGCTTGCCTTCAATTTTTGGCGTTGTAAAACCACTACCAGCGGTTTCGCGTTCAATAATAAAGCCGCGAATGACACCATCTAATTTGGCCCAGACAATGGCAATGTCGGCATAGGGGGCGTTGGAAATCCATGTTTTTGCACCAGACAAGTGATAGCCACCATCGACCGGCACCGCTTTTGTCACCATGCCGCCCGGGTCAGACCCAAAATCAGGTTCGGTCAAACCAAAACAACCAACCAGTTCGGCAGTTGCCAGCTTTGGCAAAAATTTGGCTTTTTGTGCGTCACTGCCAAAGCTGAAAATTGGGTGCATGACCAGTGATGATTGCACAGACATGGCTGACCGATAGCCAGAATCAACCCGCTCAATTTCGCGGGCCGCCACGCCATAGGCAACATGGCCAAGACCGGCACCACCAAATTCTTCGGGGATGGTAGGGCCAAGCAACCCGAGCTGGCCCATTTCGCGCATGACTGCCGGGTCAAAAGATTCTTCGCGAAAATCCTGAATGACGCGAGGCATCAACACATCTTTGGCAAAGGCGCTGGCGGCATCGCGCACCATGCGTTCTTCATCGGTCAATTGTGCATCAAGAAAAAACGGATCATCCCATTGAAATTGTGGTTTTGAACCAGCCATCTGCCTATCCCTCGGTCAAAAATAAAAACGCGAGTGAACATAGCGCATATAGTTTTCATTTTACAGGCCTGTCGGCTATTTTTTGATGTGACATTTCACCGCCAGACATGCCCTGCCGAACTGGCCAGCGCTTGTGTTTTTAGGTTATTGTCATTAAGAAAAGGCAAGACGATGTTCTGCCATTTTTGCTGGGTGGGTGTTTTATGCCACAGGATCTAATTATTGCTCCATCAATATTGGCCGCTGATTTCAGCTCTATAGGTGCCGAGGTGCGGGCGGTAGATGAAGCGGGCGCGGACTGGATCCATCTTGATGTCATGGATGGGCATTTCGTACCAAATCTGACATTTGGCCCGCCGCTGATCAAAGCCTTGCGTCGCCACAGTCAAAAGCCATTTGATGCACATTTGATGGTGTCCAACCCGGACACGTTGCTGGCGGACTATGCGGCCGCTGGGGCTGATCGGATCACTGTTCATGCCGAAGCCTGCCCGCATCTTGACCGTAGTTTGACACATATTCGCGAATTGGGGTGCAAAGCCGGGGTGGCGGTTAATCCGCATAGCGGTGTTGACGATTTGGTCCATGTGCTTGACCGGCTTGATTTGATTCTTGTGATGACAGTGAACCCCGGATTTGGTGGGCAGGCCTTTATCGCGTCGATGACCGACAAAATCGCCCGGGTCAAATCACTGATTGGATCCCGCAAAATAGATATACAGGTTGACGGGGGCATCACCGCCGCCACGACCAAGGCGGTGACCGCGGCTGGGGCTAATGTACTGGTGGCAGGGTCGGCCATTTTCACCGGGGACGATGCATCTGCCTATGCGGCGAATATCACCGCTATCCGCAATGCCAGCGCGCTGTAATATGTTGGCTGGCATGGCAATCACGTGACGGGGATGATATGGGGTTACTGATCGACGGTGTCTGGTCGCAGGCCTGGTATGATACAGCCAAAACAGACGGACGGTTTGTCCGCGAGACAGCTCATTTTCGCAACTGGATTACCCCTGATGGCACAGCTGGCCCCACGGGCACCGGTGGATTTGCCGCCGAAAGCGGCCGCTATCATCTTTATGTCTCACATGCCTGTCCATGGGCGCATCGCACCATTATTTTTCGGCATATAAAACAGCTTGCCGGCCATATTTCAGTGTCGGTTGTACACCCGCTGATGCTTGAAAATGGCTGGAGCTTTGACCGGGATGCACAAGCGACAGGCGATCATTTATTTAACAAAAATTTCCTGCATGAGGTCTATACGCATGGCCACCCCACGGCCAGTGGGCGGGTCACGGTGCCGGTGTTATGGGACAAGCAGACCCAGCAAATTGTGTCAAATGAATCCTCTGAAATTATTCGTATGTTCAATGCGGCATTTAACGAATTGACCGGCAATCATGATGATTATTGGCCGGTGGCATTACGCGATGACATTGAACGCGTCAATCAAGATATTTACGACAACATTAATAATGGTGTGTATAAAGCCGGGTTTGCTACCAGTGCAGCGGCCTATGAAGATGCAGTGCATGCGCTGTTCGCCGCACTTGACCGGATAGAGACCCGTCTAGAACGGCAACGCTATCTCGTGGGGGCGCGCATTACCGAAGCTGACTGGCGTTTTTTTACAACATTGGTGCGGTTTGACCCGGTCTATGTGGGGCATTTTAAATGTAATCTGCGCCGCATTGCAGATTATCCGGCTTTGTTTGGCTATTTGTGCGATCTCTACCAGATGCCGGGGATTGCCGAAACCGTGGTGATGGCGCACATCAAACAGCATTATTATCAAAGCCACCGACAGATTAACCCGACCGGCATTGTGCCGGTGGGGCCACGCCTCGATTACAGCGCGCCCCATGGGCGCGAAGCCTTGTCCTAGCTATTTTATGATTTGCCGAGGCCTGCCGGTTTTTTGCGCGGGTTCCGGCCTAGATGTTTTTCACCGCGTTCGGCCGCTAGCCTGATCTGTTTTTGCCGTTCGGCAAATCGCGCCGCGCGTTGCGGGTCCAGATGGGGTCTGCAATGTGGACAGCTCACCCCATCTTGATAATCATCACTTTGCATATCGGCATCTGACAGCGGCATGCGGCAGGCATGGCACATATGATAACTGCCAGGGCGCAAGGCATGATCAACCGCAACCCGCCCGTCAAAGACAAAACATTCGCCATGCCATTTGCTTTGCTCGGCTGGCACCTCTTCAAAATATTTCAAAATGCCGCCTTTCAGGTGATAGACCTCGTCAAAGCCAAAATCCTGCATCAGTGCTGTTGCCTTTTCACAGCGGATGCCGCCAGTGCAATACATGGCCAGCTTTTTCGGACGGCTGGCGTCAGGCTGTTTGGCAAGATCGGCGGCCCAGCTTGGAAAATCGCGAAAATTCGTGGTGTTGGGATCGACCGCGCCATCAAACATACCAATAGCGGTTTCATAGCTATTGCGGGTGTCGATCACCATCACATCTGAATCACTGATCAGGGCGTTCCAGTCGGCCGGCTCAACATAGGTGCCGGTGCGTTCAGCTGGTTTGATGTCGGGACAGCCCATGGTCACTATTTCCCGCTTTAAACGCACTTTCATCCGCAAAAATGGCTGGGAATCGCTGGCCGAAAATTTCAATGATAACCCGGCAAATCTGTAATCATTTTCTAGCCATCTCAGCACCGTTTCCATAGCTGGGACAGGCGCGGCAATTGTCCCGTTAATGCCCTCATCAGCCAATAGGATGGTGCCACATACCCCGGCCTTATCGCAACAATCTTGAAGCGTTTCACGCAATTGCGGGGCATCATCCAATGAGACAAATTTATACAGTGCGGCAACGACAAATTTGACGTCATTACTGCGTTGCGCCAACATTTGATGCATGGTGTCTATATAGTTTGGCATTGGCCTTTGATATCCTGATTTAAGGAATTTTCGCGGCAATTTAGCATCAGATCTTGTGAAATCCAAGATGTGCAAATCAACAGCCATTTTGTTTGGTTGGTCTGGCTGTTGGTTACAGTGTCGTCACCATCTACTTGACCATCCCCGGGTCACCTGCCCATACATCTGCCAGCCAGCTTTGCAAAAAACTGGGGCCAGCAAGGCCAATCATTAGATTGCGCAATCGGCCTCCGGCCCCGCCAAGTGCCATGATTTTGCCGCTGATATCAGCCTTGCGCGCAACCATAGACACCACGCTGGTACGGTGGCGGGCATAAATGGCCAGCGCGTCATCAATCGAGTCGGCAGTGGTCAATGCCTGTTGCAGACTGGCGGCGTCCTGCAAGGCCTGACCGGCCCCTTGGGCAAGATGCGGCGGCATAACATGCGCGGCGTCACCTGCCAATACTAGCCGGCCGCGCCGCCAACATAAAGGGCTGCCAGCTGGTGACACAGATGTTGTTGCCCAGGTAAACGAGCCGCTTGCCAGCGTGTCAAATAGCGGGTTCGTTCCAAAAATTTTGGCCTGCCAATGGCCTGCGGCAAGCTTTGCTGACAAAGTGACAGCAAAATTGATGCGATCACCCCCAGCAATCGGGTAATGCACAAGATGTGCCCCTTGACCAAGCCAGAGATTACTAGCTGGCTGGGCAAAAACGGCAGGTAACAGGGCGGCGTCAATATCGGCGCGCATCGCCACCCGGCCATTTGGCTGTTTATCCACAGATGTCGCTCCGGCAACCAATCGCCGGCCAAGACCA
>CAJWSS010000109.1:0-5498 GCA_913045915.1 uncultured Alphaproteobacteria bacterium
TGGCTGACCGGCATAATGTGCCGCTGGAAATATCGCCCATGCTGATTAAAATTTTCGAAGATGGGCAAAATCGTTTCGGTCCGCGTGAATGGTCGCCAAATATCATTAAGCGTCTTGAAGAGGCATGCGGCGTTGATATTTTGGCACCCGGATTTCCGGCTGAGATGATTGATGATGAGGCCGAAAAGACCGGCTACGAAATTATCCCAAAATCCTGATCAAGATAGGCATGAAAGGCAGCGTTATAACGCTCGGCCCTTCAGGCGTGTTTTCAAGTCATCAATGATTATTTCAACATTGGTCAAATAAGGATGAATAGAAAACGCCAATTCATAGGTTTTTAGGGCGTTTTGCCAGTCACCATTATGCATATGGATCATGCCAAGCCCGGAAAGCGCACCAAAATGCCGGGGTTCAAGTTGCAAGACCCGGGCAATATCCTTGGCTGACCCTCGGTGATCGCCAGCGAGAAACCGGACGGTTGCCCGTTTGTTCCAGGCTTCGGCAAATTCTGGCGCACGTTCAATAATGCGGCTATAGATGCGCTCAGCTGACCCCAAGTGGCCACGTTCCATCATCAGCATCGCCGCGTTCATGGTGTTTTCGATGGTTTGATCATTCGGAAACAACAGCCAATATGCCCAGATCTGATGTTCGACCTCTTGTGCGGCGGCGGCGGACAGTGATGTCTGTAGATCGGCAAATAACGGGTCTAACCGTGGGTCATTTTGGTCGGCATGGAGCTTGGCTATGGGCTGGGTAACAGCAATCATGCCTAGGAAAATGCCAATAAAAAATTTGCCCATATGTGATCCTACCCGGCAATCTAAGCCCCGCGCAAGGGGGGCGGTGGCTTGTGGCCTTTGTCTGTGGTTTGTGGCAAATCCTAATCACATTACCATAGCCTGATAACAGACTTTAATAGGGTTGGCAAAATGGTGAGACCCGTCAAATTCCATTACATGCGGCCCTAAATTACCAAACAGGCCGCAAGAGTGTGGCTAATTAAGACTTTTCTCAAATAGCTTTTTCACCTGATTTTTGGCCAAGCACCGGCTAAGTTGGCGCCGCGGTTTGCAGAAATATGCTGAACAGCAGTGGTAAAAGTGATAGGCATAAAACAGTAATTTTTGATGGGATATAGCAGATGTCAGAATGTAAAGCCTTGATGGTCAGCCGCGGTGAAGACAAATCTATCAGCCACCAGATCGAGACAATAAAAATTGACGCATTGCCAGCGGATGGTGATGTGCTTGTGGCGGTTGAATATTCAACAGTCAATTATAAGGACGGTTTGTGCCTTGGCGGTAAAGGGGGGTTGGTGCGCAACTACCCGCATATTCCGGGCATTGATTTTGCTGGTGAGGTTGTCGAGAGCAAAGACCCGCGCTATGCCCCCGGCGACAAGGTGGTGCTGACCGGCTGGCGTGTTGGTGAAATATGGTGGGGTGGCTATGCCCAATATGCGCGGGTTAAGGCAGATTGGCTGGTACCGTTGCCAGATGGGCTAACTTGTCAACAGGCGATGGCGATTGGCACTGCTGGTGTTACGGCGATGTTGTCGGTGCTGGCACTAGAACGTCATGGCGTTGCTGTTGAGGATGGCCCAATTTTGGTGACTGGTGCTGGGGGCGGTGTCGGGTCTGTGGCGACAGCTGTACTGGCGGCGGCCGGGTTTGAGGTGGTGGCTGTCACCGGGCGACCCGAAGTGGCCGCTTATCTTAAAACGCTTGGCGCAGCAACGATTATTGACCGGGATAGTTTGATGGATGGCGATAGCAAGCCGCTGATGTCTGAACAATGGGCCGGTTGTGTCGATTCAGTGGGTAGCCAGATGCTGGCGCGGGTATTGAGTCAAATGAAATATAATGCGGCGGTCGCCGCGGTCGGGTTGGCGGGCGGGGCGGATCTGCCAACCACGGTCATCCCCTTTATCATTCGGGGCGTTGCCTTGCTTGGCATTGATTCGGTGATGTGTCCGTTTGACCGCCGGCTGGAGGCTTGGAACAGGTTGGCAAATGATCTACCAAAACCGGCATTGGATGTGGCAACGACAGTGATCGGCTTGTCCGACGTGCCCGCGGCTGGGGTTGATATTTTGGCTGGCAAGGTGCGGGGCCGTTTGGTTGTTGATCTGAACCAATAGCCCGCCGGCCAAGCCACAAATGGCGCCGCATCATGCATCGTAGACCAACGTCTAGCTAGTGGTTTTGACCACGCCAATATGCGGCAGGTTGCGGCCTTGCTGGGCATAGTCAATGCCATAGCCAATGACAAAATCATCTGGGATATCAAATCCAACCCAATCAACCTCTACGTCAATTTCCCGGCGTGATGGTTTATTCAGCAGGGTACAAACCGACAGGCTTTTTGGTGCGCGGGTCAGCAGGATTTGTGTGACCTGCGACAAGGTATGGCCGGTATCGACAATGTCCTCGACAAGCAACACATCACGATTTTTTATCGGCGTTTCCAAATCTTGAATGATGCGCACCTGACGCGATGACTCGGTGCTGTTGCCATAAGAAGAGACAGTCATAAAATCGACTTCTACTGGCAAGGCCATGCGGCGCACCAGATCGGCAATGAAAATAAATGATCCTCTTAACAGCCCAACAACAACAAGCTGTTCGGTGCCTTTAAAGTGATCAGTGATAATGCGTGCCAGTTGGTTTGTACGGGCGGCAATTTCCGCGTCAGTGATTAGAATATCGATATCTTGCTGGTTTGATAATACGGTCATTGGCTTCGACGCTTTCTGCCCTGACTAGTAACTGAAATTGATCATAGACCCTGTGGTGGAGTTTAAGTATAAACAGGCGGCGCCAAATGGCTAGGCGCAATCGGTGCAAAAGGCACAACAATATCATGATGCTGCAATAAAAGGCATCTTTCGGCTAGCTGTAGTAAGAGGATCACATGGCGAAAATTGCGTTTTTGGGATTGGGTGTAATGGGATTTCCAATGGCTGGGCATATCGCCGCGGCAGGCCATGATGTTACGGTGTATAACCGCACCTCTGCCAAAGCCGAGGCCTGGGCAGCCCAACATGGTGGGGCGCATGCCGCGACCCCGGCAGCCGCCGCGACAGGTGCTGATTTTGTGTTTTGCTGTGTTGGTGATGATCCAGATGTGCTGGCGGTTGCGCTTAGCGATGAGGGGGCAATCCCGGCGATGAAATCAGGGGCTGTGTTTATCGATAACAGCACCATATCAGCCGATGTGGCGCGCCAGCTTTATGCGGCTGGGCAAGACTATGGTGTGATGACACTTGATGCCCCCGTATCAGGCGGGCAGGCTGGTGCCGAAAATGGTAAATTGACAGTGATGGTTGGCGGCGATGACGCCGCTTTTGCCATGGCCTTGCCGGTGATGCAGTGCTATGGCGCACGGGTGGTTCATATGGGGGCCGCTGGACAAGGCCAACAGGCCAAGATGGTCAATCAAATCTGTATCGCCGGGCTGGTGCAAAGCCTGTCTGAAGGATTGAATTTTGCGTTAGAGGCCGGTCTTGATACCGACAAGCTTTTAGAAGCCATTTCAGGTGGCGCTGCGCAGTCATGGCAAATGGTCAACCGGGGCCATACAATGGTTAAAGGTGAATTTGATTTTGGCTTTGCGGTTGATTGGATGCGCAAAGATTTGCGGATTTGTATGGAAGAGGCAGAACGCAATGGGGCACCGCTACCGGTCACGCAAATTGTTGCGGGGTATTATGCTGAATTAAGCGCCAATGGGCATGGCCGCAATGACACCTCAAGCCTGATCCGGCGTTTGACAAAAGCGCGCTAGGGGGCGCCCCTTTCATAAGGATGCATAAAAATGGCGGGGCACATAACCCCGCCATTTTATTTACAAAAGATGTGGAAAATTTGTTGCTCGGCCTACATGCCGATACAGACAAATTTAATTTCCAGAAATTCATCAATGCCATATTTCGACCCTTCGCGGCCAAGACCTGAATTTTTCACCCCACCAAATGGCCCTACCTCGGACGAGAAAATACCAGTATTGGCGGCAACGATGCCATATTCAAGCGCCTCGCTAACGCGGAAAAGCCGCGCCGCATTTTCAGTGAATAAATAGGCGGCCAGCCCGAATTCAGTGTCATTCGCCGCCTCAATCGCCTCTGCTTCATCGCTAAAGCGGAACAGCCCGGCAACTGGCCCGAAAGTTTCTTCGCGGAACATCCGCATTTTTGGGGTCATGCCGGTTAGTACGGTAGGTTCGAAAAATGTTCCGCCAAGACTATGCGGTTTGCCACCAGCCATAACATTGGCACCGTTAGCAATCGCGTCTTCGACATGGCTACAGACTTTTTTGAATCCTTGCTGATCAATGAGCGGCCCTTGGTCAACACCATCGTCGGTACCGGCCCCTACGGTCATGCTGGCAGCTTTTTCGGCCAGCCGCTTGGCGAATGCGTCATAAATGCCGTCCTGGACAAAAATGCGGTTCGCACAAACGCATGTCTGACCAGCGTTACGAAATTTAGACAGCATGGCCCCCTCGACCGCGACATCAAGATCTGCATCATCAAACACCAGCAACGGCGCGTTACCCCCTAATTCAAGGCTCATCTTCTTCACCGTATCCGCACTTTGACGCATTAGAATTCGGCCCACTTCGGTGGATCCGGTGAAGGTCATTTTACGAATACGACTATCAGAACATAGCGCTTGGCCAATAGCGGGGGCGTCCATGCCGGTGACAATATTCATCACCCCAGCCGGAATGCCCGCACGTGTGGCAAGTTCCGCCAGCGCCAGCGCTGACAGGGGTGTTTGTTCGGCTGGTTTCAACACACAAGCACAGCCAGCGGCGATACCAGGGGCCACTTTGCGTGTGATCATGGCAATCGGAAAATTCCAAGGGGTAATGGCGCCAAATACACCAATCGGCTGTTTGAAGGTTAATAGTCTTTTATCGGCTTGCGGGCTCTCCAATACATCGCCGCAAATGCGCCGTGCTTCCTCGCCAAACCAGTCAACAAAGCTGGCACCATAGGCAATTTCACCTTTGGCTTCGGCAAGCGGTTTGCCCATTTCAGTGGTCAGAATCAGCGCCAGATCATCAGTGTTTTCGATAATCAGATCGTACCAGCGTCGTAAAATCATCGCGCGCGTTTTGGCTGGTGTAGCGGCCCATGCCTTTTGTGCAGGTACGGCCGCATCAATCGCCCGGGTGACATCTGCCGCGCCTAAATCAGCCACTTCGGCAATCAATGTGCCGTCAGCTGGGTTATGAACGGCAAAACTGCGCCCGTCAGCGGCGCCCACCCATTCCCCATTAATATATGACTGTGTGCGTAATAAAGATACGTCTTTTAACCTCATTGAGATATCTCCCGAACTTTTTGTCCAGCTTGGTCGTTGGTTTTGCAACCTTGCGGGCGAAACACATGTGAATTAGATTTTTTGAGATTTGGCATAGCATCAAACCGCAGGCCTGTGCCACCCATTTTGATAGATTCTTTAGCTAAAAGATTTATGCGCGTT
>CAJWSS010000110.1:0-5457 GCA_913045915.1 uncultured Alphaproteobacteria bacterium
ATGCCCAGGTGGCGGAATTGGTAGACGCGCTGGCTTCAGGTGCCAGTGGCCGCAAGGTCGTGGAAGTTCGAGTCTTCTCCTGGGCACCATTATCTTCACAGCCACAATTACAGCATCATCTCTGGTCGCCAAGCCAAATCCCTGCATGGTTTAAATACCGTCATATGGCGCGCCGCATGCTGGCATCGCCCCCTCATCAGCCGGGCCAAATCGCAGCGGTTTGATAAATCACTTGGAAGAATAATTCAATTACAGTGATAAATAGTGACGCGGGCAGGCACATCCCCTCTGATCTCAACATTGTGTGGTTTCAGTCTCTTTTTGTTGCGCTCTTCAGGGCATGCGATCGACAGGAAGGCGAGATGGAACCGACAACGCCCAGCTGGCCATTGCGGGCGCTGGCATATAAAAGCGAAGAGACACAATTTCTCAAGCTGTTCAGTGATGATATAAAGCTTGAGTTACTGTTTCTTGTGCTCACTCACGAAAATGACCAAAACTGGAATATTGCCAACTATTTATTTGCGCTGAGCACAGCACCGCAATCAAATAGCCGCATAGATAATGAAAATTTGACTATGGCTAAGCTTCCATTTACCGTTGATAGGCTATGGTTTGACGCACAAAATGAATGGTCAGACGATCGCCGGACTTGCTGTTTTTTTATTACGTTTTTTGAGACCAACAGATTTTTTTGCCTCAGCAGGTTTAGAACAGCCGCTTGTTACCCATGTCCTGCATAGATATGGATTGGGTGAAAATCTGAAGTTAGAGTAACGTCATGGCCATTCATATCCACAATGACGATCTGCCAGAAACCATTGATCTGGGCGCAAGCATCGCGATTGACACCGAAACGATGGGGTTGAACCCGCATCGTGATCGGTTATGTCTGGTGCAATTATCAGCTGGAGATGGAGATGCCCATCTCGTCAAAATCGCCCATCCACGCGCTGACGCACCACATTTAAAAGCCCTTTTGGGTGACCCTGCGCGGACCAAATTATTCCATTTTGCCCGGTTTGATGTTGCCGTTCTTGAACACAATATCGGGCCAATCGCCGGCGACATTTATTGCACCAAAATCGCCTCAAAATTGGCCCGCACCTACACCGATCGGCATGGTCTGAAAGATTTATGCCGCGAATTATTGGGGGTTGATCTATCCAAACAACAGCAATCATCTGACTGGGGCGCCGACAATCTGACGGATGATCAGGCCACTTATGCCGCAGGTGATGTGTTGTATCTGCATCAAATACGCACCCGTCTTGACAGCATGCTAGAGCGTGAAGCGCGCCAACATCTTGCCGCGGCCTGTTTTGCGTTCATCCGCACCCGCACAGCGCTTGATCTGGGCGGTTTTGCCGATCTGGATATTTTCCATCATTAGACCAACATATCTTGCCGAACCGGAGCGCCCCTTATGGCCCGCACGCCATCCTCATCAAAACGCCGTCAATTCACCCCGCGCACACGATCTGTTCAGGATGAACAAAGGCCGTCGCGGCGGCTATCGGTTGTTTTGCTTGGTATTGGCGTCGCCGTCACCCTGTTGGTGGCGAGCTGGCTTGGCTTTCTGCATCAATCTAGTGATAGTAAGCTGGAAATCAAAGACGTTAAGATAAGTAACGGTGGTGAGATTACCCTTACTGGGGCGCGCTATCAAGGCGTCACATCGTCTGGTCAGCCTTTTTTAATCACCGCTGATCAGGCGTCTGAAGCCAATAATGGGTCTGGCCATATCGATATGCAACAACCACGTGCCACCATCACCATGAAAAATGGCCAGATCATCAAACTCCAGTCGAATTATGGCGTCTTTGACCAGCCAGATAATATCGTCGATATGGCCGGAAATGTAGTTGTTGTGCAGCCGGCAAGAAATCTCACGCTTACATCTGACTCGTTGTTTGCCGATTTAAAACTTGGTGAAATGCGATCGCTTGTTCCGGTCACCGTCACGGATGATGCCCGGCGTATTGACGCCGAGACCATGACCGTCTTTGATAATGGAGACCGGATCTTGTTTGGCGGCGCCGCGCGCATGGTGATGCAACCCGGCACAACGGCAAATTGATTCTGGTGGGGTGATATAGGATGTCCGAAATCAAATTGAACAAGGCCCCGGCCCGCAATCGACCAGCAGCTTGTCTTGCCGCCGCCCTCACCTGTGCCGCGATCACGCTGTGCCATCCGGCACTGGCGCAAAACGCCCAATCAACGCCACAATCAACGCCGGTATCGATCGAGGCCAGTGTCTCGCTGGAGTGGGACCAAACCAAGGGTGTGTATATCGCTATTGGTGACGCCATTGTTGAACAGGATGATAAACGCCTGAAAGCCGATGAAATTATCGCGCGCTACGACCCGCAATCAGAGGGGCGAGACCTCACAGACGTTACCGCCACCGGATCGGTGGCTTTTATCAATGGTGACAATGTCGCGCGCGGCGCAAAACTGGACTACATCATCGGCGACGACACTTATGACCTGGCCGGCCCACAAGCCATTGTGACAAGCCCGCGCGGCCGTATGACCGCCACTGGGTCCATCACATATAATGCCAGCGATATCGCCAATAAACAGGTGGTTGCTATTGGCGCGGCCGCTTATGAAGACGATACTGGCCGTGTTGTTGAAGGGGAAAGGGTTGTCGCCTTTCTTGGTGAAGATGGGTCCATTAACACGATAGACGCCGAAGGCGAGGCGAAAGTTGTCACGCCAAAGGGCATTGTCGCCACGGCTGATCGCCTGAATTATGTTGCCGCAACCGACCGCGCCGACTTGTTCGGTAATGTCGAAATCATTGATCGCGATAATATTATGCGAGGCGCCCGGGCCGAGGTCGAATTTGATAAGGAAATCAGCAGGCTGTTGTCAGACAACACTGGCAAACGCGTTACAGGCGTGTTAAAACCGTGACTAAGTGCATAATAGACCGGCTATGACGGACGCGATTATGCACCTGATGCAGTTGACCAATTACACGGCGGCATAGATGGCAATAGTGGATTCACAATTTGGACTGGGACAGCAACCCACTTTGGTGCGTAGCCAGTCAGGCTTGCGCGCCGATGGCATTGGCAAGAGTTTTAATAAACGCCGGGTTGTGCGCAATGTCTCTATCCAATTAAATCGCGGTGAAGCTGTTGGTTTGCTCGGGCCGAATGGCGCTGGCAAAACCACCACATTTTATATGTTAGCGGGCTTGATTCCGGCGGATGAGGGGAGCGTATATATCGACGGGCAGGATGTAACCACCCTGCCCATTTTTCAGCGCGCGCGGCTTGGCATGGGATATTTGCCACAAGAATCGAGTATTTTTCGCGGCTTGACCGTCGAGCAAAATATCCGTGCGGTTCTCGAAACGCTGGATGATAGTGATGATGAGCGAGACGCTACGCTCGATGAATTGATGGCTGAATTTGGCATCACCCATCTGCGCAACACACCATCAGTGAATCTGTCAGGCGGTGAACGGCGCCGGCTTGAGATTGCGCGCGCGTTGGCCGCGCGGCCGACCTTTTTGTTGCTTGATGAACCATTAGCCGGCATTGACCCGATTGCGCTTGGGGAAATTCGTGATTTGATCGGCCATTTAAAAGACCATGGAATCGGCGTTTTGATCACTGATCACAATGTCCGCGAGACGCTTGATATTGTTGATCGCGCCTATATCATCCATGATGGTGCGATGTTGATGCAGGGCACGCCAAATGAAGTGGTGCAACATTCTGGCGTCCGCCAAGTCTATCTTGGTGATCGCTTTAGCATATAATCCCTGCCGCCCCAGATAATGATGGCTTGACAGCACCGTGATCCGCGCTTATGCATGCGCCGCTTATCAGCGCGTCAGGGGCCGGACCGGCATTTTTGACTGCGCTTTTTCTGTCATTTCTACAGGATTTTTAATGCCTCTTTTGGACCATCTGCCTGCTGACGGCGTGATGATTGGCGTGTCAGCCACCAGCAAAAAACAGCTCCTTGAACATATTTCGGCGCATGCCGGATCATTGACCGGGGTCCCAGCACGGGCAATTTTTGATGCTCTGATTCAACGTGAACGACTTGGCAGCACCGCGATTGGTGGTGGCATGGCCATACCGCACGCTGTGTTTGCAGGCCTGACGCAAAGTGTGGTGATCATAACCACCCTTGAAAGGGCTGTTGCCTTTGACGCCCATGATAAAAAACCGGTCGATATTATCTGTACAATTCTCGGCCCTGATCAGGCTGATTGCGATCATCTGAAACTGGTGTCCATGGCGGCAAAACATCTTGCTGATGGCACCATCTGTCAGGCGATGCGCGGCGCCAAAACAGCATCAGATATCAGACATTGCTTTGATCAGCATCACGCCTCGGCAGCATAAAAATTTTCACCTTGGTTGCATCATGCATGCTGTTTGCTCGCCCTTTTTCTTGGCGACAACCTGAAAACCTGACCGCACTGAATGGCGCTAGCTTCGCAAAATAGGGAATTCATCTCCGGCCAATACATCGCCATGCTGAAGCGTCACCCCTGGAAATGGCGGCGATGTCACAATCCCTTCACGCCTTACAAAACGCGTATCATCTCCAACCAATCGCAACGAAAAGGCGCGGCGTTGATTGCTCTTGCTGGTATTAGCGGGCGCGCCGTGAATGGTGCGATAATCAAAGGCAATGGCATCACCGGGCCTGACCGCCCAGCCAAGAATTTCATAATCATCGCGATGGCCATTAATGTCCGGAATGGCTTCTAAGCCATCATTTTCATTCAGCGCAGACCCATCAAAGCGCTGTGGACGATAAAATTTATCCCATTTATGCGAGCCAGAGATAAATTCCAGCGTGGTGTCTCTAGGCACGTCATCAAGCGGGATCCACATGCTGACAGTCTTGGCGCTATCCACGCAGTAATAAGGCGCATCCTGATGCCACGGCGTTGGCACACCAGTTGCGGCTTCTTTTACCAATACATGTTCATGAAACAATTGAACCTGCTGGCTGTCCATTAAGGCCGCACCAAGGGCCGCGGCGTTGGAATTAAATATAAAGTCTTTATATTCGGGGATGCGTGACCAATTACAATAATCAACAAAAAACCGACCGCCGCCATTTTCGCCTTTGTAAATGCGGGCATTTGGGTCAGGGTCTGCCATATTGGCATCAACACCCGCACGCAACACCTCAACCCAATCGGCAAAGACGCCGCGCAGCACCGTTACACCCTTGTCTTTGAACTCGGTTATTTGGTCATCACTTGGCAGATCTGCCATGTCACTCTCCCTCTTGCCTGATCAGATGGCCAAAACAGACCGCACCCAGCCCCATAGTATTATGCCGGTAAAATTATACCATCAGGCGAGTATCTAACTATATAACGAAGAATTATTTGACAAAAATCGGCGCGACGCTCAATAAAATTTATGCATTCAATTTTTGAAAAGACAAAATAGCTGCAAAAAGCAT
>CAJWSS010000111.1:0-5442 GCA_913045915.1 uncultured Alphaproteobacteria bacterium
CACAGGCTGGCGGCATTGGTGTCGTCCATAAAAATTTCACCATTGACGAACAGGCTACAGAAATTGGCAAGGTCAAAAAATTTGAAGCTGGCATGGTTGTTAATCCATTGACGATTACCCCAGAAAAGCCATTGCGTGAAGCTTTGCAGATGATGGAATTGCATCATATCAGCGGCATTCCTGTGGTCAATGGTAAGGGTTCTGGCGATAAATTGGTGGGCATTCTGACAAACCGTGATGTGCGCTTTGCAACTGACCCGGATCAACATGTGGCTGATTTGATGACACGCGATGTTGTCACTGTGAAAGATGGAACACCGACAAATGAAGCCCGCCGCCTGTTGCACGAACATCGAATTGAAAAGCTTGTTGTTGTTGATGCTGACAATAACTGCATTGGGCTGATTACAGTCAAAGATATGGAAAAGGCACAAAACCATCCGCTTGCATCAAAAGATGATCGCGGTCGGTTGCTTGTGGCGGCGGCGACCGGCGCGGGACCAGATGGATTGGAACGTGCAGAGGCGCTGATTGATGCCGGCACTGATGTAATCGTTGTGGATACTGCGCATGGCCATTCAGAAGGTGTGTTAGAGGCGGTATCAGCGGTTCGCAAAATTGCCAATAAAGTTCAAATTATAGGTGGCAATGTGGCCACAGCCGGAGGCGCAAAAGCGCTGATTGATGCGGGGGCTGATGCGGTAAAGGTTGGCATTGGTCCGGGGTCAATATGCACTACCCGTATGGTGGCTGGTGTTGGAGTGCCGCAATTAACCGCGATTATGGATGCCGCCGAGGCTTGCCGGGCGCAAAATATTCCGGTCATTGCCGATGGTGGTATCAAATATTCGGGTGATCTAGCAAAAGCCATTGCCGCTGGTGGCAATGTCGCAATGATCGGGTCTTTGTTGGCGGGTACCGATGAAACCCCGGGTGAGGTCTATTTGTATCAAGGGCGCTCCTATAAGGCCTATCGCGGCATGGGGTCGACCGGTGCCATGGCACGTGGTTCAGCCGACCGGTATTTTCAGGCAGAAGTGTCGCAGCCGCTTAAATTGGTGCCAGAAGGCATCGAGGGGCAGGTCCCCTACAAGGGGCCGGTGGAGAATGTGTTGCATCAATTGCTTGGTGGATTACGTGCGGCGATGGGCTATACCGGCAATGCATCAATTACCACCATGCAAAAACATGCTAAATTTTTGAGAATTACCGGCGCTGGTCTGGCCGAATCGCATGTGCATGATGTCACCATTACCCGAGAAGCACCAAATTATCGCCCGGGCATGTAGCCTTGGCAAAAACATCATACCGCACCCCGCCAAAGCAATTTTGTTATGCAAAGGGGGGTGTTTTCAAATGGCCGGTTCGCGGCCGCATGTGGATAGAGTGATATGACACCAGCCGCGCGTATTGCCGCCGTTATTGATATTTTGGACACGCTTTATGCAGATGGTGCGGTGACATCATCAGCCGCGCAAGCCTTGCGGTCATCCATGCAGCGGCGGCGTTATGCCGGATCGGGTGACCGTAACGCAATCAGCGATTTGTTCTGGCAAATTCAACGCGGCTTATCACGTTTGTGCTGGCATCTAGAAAACTGTAATGCTGAGATCACCGGGCGGCATTTGGTGCTGGCCGCATTGGTGTTGATCGAGCGCCAGCATGAGGCTTTGGCGGATTTGTTTTCCGCCGAAATCGCGCATGCCCCAGCCCCGCTGAGCGACGCTGAAATGACCATGGTGGCAGAATTGGCAGGCCGGCAATTTGCTGACCCGAAAATGCCGCCGCATATTGCGTTGGAATGGCCGGAATGGCTGTTGGCAGATGCCGCCGCCACGCTTGGCGGTGACCTAGCGGCCAATTTATCAGCGCTGACCATGCCGGCACCCACCGATATCCGGGTGAATCCGCTCAAAATATCCGATCAGCGCCAGCTTCGTGACCGGCTAGCCGGACGCGGCATCAAAGGGCATCCAACCAGCTTGTCACCATTTGGTGTGCGTCTGCAAAAACGCACCCGCCTTGATGATTTGCAAGACTGGAAAAAGGGGCTGTTTGAAATTCAAGATGAAGGGTCGCAATTGGCCAGCTTGCTCTGTGATGCGCGGCCGGGGATGCAGGTTGCCGATATGTGTGCGGGGGCTAGTGGCAAGTCCTTGGTGATGGCGGCAATGATGCAGAATAAGGGCCGCATTTTGGCGCTTGATACGGCGGCGGAACGTCTGGAGCGCGGCGGCGAGCGTTTGCGCCGGGCCGGGGTGCATAATGTTGAACGCAAGCTGGTGGCGGAAAAATGGTCCAGTCGGTCATGGCGCGGCAAATTTGACCGGGTGGTTGTTGACGCCCCTTGTTCTGGGTCTGGTACGTGGCGCCGGCAAGTTGATGCCCGCTGGCAACTGACCCCAGAACGGCTGGCATTTTACCAAGACACGCAGGCCATTTTGCTGGAAAAGGCACGGGCCATGGTCGCCCCCGGCGGACGGATCATTTATATCACCTGTTCGTTGCTGGCCAGCGAAGGCATGGAACAGATTGAAAAATGCCTGAACATGGCCCCTGAACTTGAACCGGCTGATATCGGGGATATTTGGCAAGATACGGTGGCGGCGGCCGGGGGCGGCGCTTGCCCGCCGCATCAACCGGGGATGTTGCAATTATTGCCGGGCCGGGATGGTACAGATGGATTTTTTATTGCTATCCTGCAGGCCAGATTACGCTGATCACCGTGCCGGATAAGAATGTCAAGAAACGAGAGTCATGATGGCTGATACAATTCTGATTATTGATTTTGGGTCGCAAGTGACCCAGCTAATTGCCCGCCGATTGCGCGAGACCGGTGTCTATACAGAAATTCTGCCCTGTACTACCGCGCCGGATAATATTGCGGCGGCGGCGCCAAATGGCATTATTTTATCCGGTGGGCCAAATTCGGTGGCGCTTGCCGATACGCCGCGGGCACCGCAAATTGTGTTTGATCTTGGCGTGCCTATTTTGGGCATTTGCTATGGCCAGCAAACCATGTGTGCCCAGCTTGGTGGGCGGGTTGAACCCGGCACTAGCCGCGAATTTGGCCGGGCGGAGCTGGAAATCACCGAAAATTCGGCCCTGTTTGATGGTGTCTGGTCGCAACATAGCCGGCATAGTGTGTGGATGAGCCATGGAGACCATGTGGCGGCTTTGCCAGATGGGTTTCGGGTGGTGGCCACATCGGCCGGGGCGCCCTATGCGGTGGTTGAAGATGCGGCGCGCCATTATTACGGGGTGCAGTTCCATCCAGAGGTGGTGCATACCGAAGGCGGTGCGGATTTATTACGGCAATTTGCGCTTGGCATTTGTGGGTGCAGTGGCAGTTGGTCGATGGCGGCCTATCGCCAGCGGGCGGTGGCGGCCATTCGCAACCAAGTTGGCCCGGCGCGGGTGATTTGCGGCTTGTCTGGTGGGGTTGATTCATCTGTCGCGGCGGTGTTGATCCATGAGGCGATTGGCGACCAGCTTACCTGTGTGTTTGTTGACCATGGGTTGCTACGCGCCGGTGAAGCCGAAGAGGTGGTGCGTTTATTTGGCGATCATTACAATATTCCGCTGGTGCATGTTGATGCGTCAGATATGTTTTTGGACCGTCTGGCGGGCATCAGCGACCCGGAACAAAAACGTAAAATCATTGGGGCTAGCTTTATCGAGGTGTTTGATGCCGAAGCCAGCAAAATTGCAGATGCAAAATTTTTGGCCCAAGGCACATTGTACCCAGATGTGATCGAGAGCATTTCTGCCGCTGGCGGCGATGCGGTGACGATAAAATCACACCATAATGTCGGTGGTTTGCCCGATGATATGGCATTGGAACTTGTCGAACCGCTTCGTGAGTTGTTTAAGGATGAGGTGCGCGATCTTGGGCGTGAACTCGGCTTGCCGGAAACATTGGTCGGGCGGCATCCATTTCCCGGGCCGGGCCTTGCCATCCGTATCCCGGGGGATATCACACCTGAAAAGCTGGATATTTTGCGGGCGGCTGATGCGGTCTATCTCGATGCTATCCGCAAGGCTGGGTTATATGATGACATTTGGCAGGCCTTTGCCGTGTTGTTGCCGGTCAAGACCGTTGGCGTTATGGGCGATGCGCGGTCGTATGAATATGTGTGCGCGTTGCGGGCGGTGACGTCTAGCGATGGCATGACGGCGGATAGCTATGGGTTTGATCATGCGTTTTTGTCGCATGTCGCCACCCGTATTGTGAATGAGGTAAAAGGCGTCAACCGCGTGGTCTATGATGTGACGTCAAAACCCCCGGGCACTATTGAGTGGGAATAGAAACAGTACAAAATTATATAACAAGAACAATATTTTATATAAAATTAGTTGGTACAAAGCAAGTGCAAAGAATGAATAGTGTCCGTGATTTTCAAGGAAAAAAATTTAGTCTTACAAAGTTTCGTACAAACTATATGTCACTATTCATTTGAGTGAGACTTTATGGGAAGAAAACCAAGAAAATTGAAAGGTGCATAGACACGACAGAACCATGAGGTTCTGGGTGGTAAGGGATTTATCTATCGTGTGAATGCGTCTGGAGATGTATGGCAGTTCCGAATGTGGATTCCCGAAGAGGGAAAACATCTCCGAAAATCATTGCGAACCAGAGATTTTGATGCGGCAATGAAACGTGCAGAGGAACTGTGTTTCCAAACCTTCAGTGATGTTGCGAGTGGAAGGAAGATATTCGGGGTCACCATCCAAGAGATGGTTGATGCATATCTTGATTGGAGAGGTAAAGACGTTGCGGCAGGAATCATTACCAAAGGTCGGTTGGGTACGATAAGGACTCAAACCAATCGGTTATTAGAATACAAAGACCCAGATATGAAGGTCGGTGAATTGGATAAAAACTCTCTTTTTGATTGGGAACAGTGGAGAAGAAAAGAATATAACGCAGTCCCAGTTACCATCCGAAATGAACAGGCAACCATTAATCAAATGATGGATTTTGCGTATCGGAATGGATATTCCCATTTCCCAAAATTTGAGTTCCGAAAGATAAAGATTGCACGAGATGATATCGGGGTAAGGGATGTTTTTACTCTTGAGGAATATGATCGTTTGGTGCGGTACATGAGGACATACGTTAGTAAGAAAGAGTGTCCCGATGATAATCAACGTGCAGAACGATTGATGGTCAGAGATGCGGTTCTCATTGCGTCAAACACCATGTTGAGAGTTGGTGAATTGTGGGCATTAGCGTATAAGTCTATATATTCTGAATCTAATTGAGATACGAAGTTGTAAGCAGATAAATTTACAAAATAAGTTTTTGACATCAATGAACGACCTTTGGTATGAAATTGTTCAATGGGATCAAGACGTGATAAATTCTGTAATTGATGGCAATTATTTAGAATTAGATAAAAATATAAATTTTTTTCCAATCGAATTATCAAGTAATTCAGA
>CAJWSS010000112.1:0-5307 GCA_913045915.1 uncultured Alphaproteobacteria bacterium
GTATCGTGACCGCGTTGGGGTAGCGATGATGATTGCAAAAGATGCCCAGACTGCCGAAATAACACAAGGTAACCTGGCCGTATTGAACAGGTTGAATTATTCCTTTGCGCCGGATCATGGCGCGGCTCTTGTGGGGTTAATTCTGTCCACCCCTGAATTGCGGTCTGATTGGGTTACTGAATTGACCGAAATGCGTCACACTATGCTGAAAGTTCGCAACGATCTGGCAGATGCGTTGCGCCAGCAATGCAATTCTGATGAATTTGATTTCGTTGCGCATCATCGCGGTATGTTTTCACGTCTTGGTCTTGGCCCAGAACAGGTGGATGCGTTGCGTGACGAACATGCAATGTATGTTGTTGGTGACAGTCGTATCAACATTGCTGGACTGTCAGGTGGTCGGCATGAACCATTCGCCGCCGCAGTGGCAAAAGTGATCGGGATGTCCTCATAATTGGTTTTTGTTATTTTGCCTGCTGATTGTGGGTGCAATGGTCCCAAAATAATCGGATAGGTGAAGGGAAATGGTACAATTGCAGGCAACAGGCGGAAGCCTGTTAATGGATTGTTTGATTGGCCTTGGGGCGCAGAAGGGATTTGGCGTGCCGGGCGAGTCTTATCTGGCTGTTCTTGACGCCATGTATGATCGGTCGGACAAGTTTCAACTCATTTTATGTCGTCATGAGGGCGGTGCGGCGTATATGGCCGAGGCGTGGGGCAAGCTGACGGGTACGCCGGGCATCTGTTTTGTCACCCGTGGACCGGGCGCCACTAACGCGTCAATTGGCATTCATACAGCGATGCAGAATTCTTCGCCAATGCTGGTGTTTGTTGGGCAGGTCGGCACCGATATGAAAGGCCGCGAGGCGTTTCAGGAAATCGACTATAGCCAATTTTTTGGCAGTGTCGCCAAATGGGTATGTGAAATTGACGATGCGAACCGCATTCCTGAACTTGTGGCACGCGCTTGGACAACGGCTCTTAGCGGTCGGCCCGGCCCGGTGATTGTGGCCTTGCCAGAAAATATGTTGCGGGCGGCGGTAACACAGCCAGCATGCGGCCCGGTGCGGGTGGCCGAACCAGCTTTGTCAGATGCACAAAAACAGGAATTACAAGCCTGTTTACAGGCCAGTAAACGGCCGCTGGTTTTATATGGCGGCAGTGGCTGGACAAAAACCGCCGCACGCCAGCTTGAAACATTTGCCGCTACCAATCACGTCCCGCTTGTGGCGGCTTTCAGGTTTCATGATATTTGCGATAATCATCACCCCTGCTTTGTCGGAGATGCCGGGGTTGGCATGCTTGGCTATATCAAAACGCTGTTGCGTGATGCAGATACAATTATCGCGGTCAATATCCGTTTTGGTGAGATGACAACCGACGGCTATGACTTGTTTGATCTGCCAAAAATGTCGGCACAGCTTGTTCACAGCCATGCGTCAGATGCCGAGCTTGGCAAGGTCTATATCGCCGATCTGCCGCTACAGGCTGGCCCAAATGCGATGGCTGACGCCCTGTCGGAGATCACGCTAGTGGAAGATGAAAATCGCCAGACGTGGTGCGCCGATGCTAAAGCGTCTTATGAGGCAAGCTTTACCATTTCGCCGCAACCGGGCGGGCTGGATATGGGGGCAGTTTTGGCACATATTCGTGGCGTATTGCCAAAAGATGCCATCATTACAAACGGGGCTGGCAATTTCGCCACATGGCCAAGCAAATTTATCAAATACAATAAAGACATGCGTTTGTTGGCACCACAGAGTGGCGCGATGGGATATGGCTTGCCGGCGGCGCTGGCGGCCAAGGCGTTTGACCCAGACCGTTTTGTGTTATGTTTTGCCGGTGATGGTGATTTTCAGATGAATTGCGCTGAACTTGGCACGGCTATGCAGGCGGGTTTATACCCCATTGTGCTGATTGTGAATAATGCCAGCTACGGCACCATCCGCATGCACCAAGAGCGCAATTACCCGCACCGTGTGTCGGGAACCGATCTGCAAAACCCAGATTTTGTTGGGCTGGCCAAATCATATGGATTTTATGGTGAACGGGTTGAAACGACCGATCAATTTGCCGGTGCTTTTGAACGCGCGCTACAATCAAAAACTGGCGCCATTTTGGATTTGGTTGTCGCAACTGAGGCCATAACACCGCGTCAAAGCATTGCTGATTTGCGCAAGGCCGCGGATTAAAAAAGGCGCAGTGAAATCATGCGCATGTTAATGGAGGCGCGGTGATGGATTTTAATTTTGACGCGGTTATAAATCGGGTTGGGACACAGTCTTCAAAATGGGACACCATGCAGGCAAAATATGGGGTGTCGCCAGAAACCGGTATCGCCATGTGGGTGGCGGATATGGATTTTACGCCGCCGCCAGCGGTGAATGATGTGGTCCGCGATGCCGCCATTCATGGGGTCCATGGCTATTTTGGTGATGATGCAGATTACCGGCAGGCCCTGATCGGCTGGATGCAACGCCGCCATGATTGGCATGTCCAGCCAGACTGGATCATGAATGCGCATGGATTGTGCAACGCGATCGGCATATGCCTGCAGGCGTTGAGTTCGGCTGGTGATGGCGTGATTATTTTCAGCCCGGTTTATCATGCTTTTGCGCGGATTATCAAAGCGAATGGTCGTCAGGTGCTGGAATCGCCGCTGGTGGTGCGTGATGGTCGCTATCACATGGATCTTGAGCAACTTGAAGCACAGCTGACGGGCAATGAAAAAATTCTGTTGTTCTGCTCGCCGCATAACCCCGGTGGGCGGGTCTGGGACAAACAGGAACTGACAGCTCTTGCAGCGTTTTGCGACAAGCATGATTTACTGCTGATAAGCGATGAAGTGCATAATGATCTGGTATTTGCCCCGGCCAAACATGCCGTGCTGGCGCGTGCCGTGCCAGATATCAGCCAGCGTCTTGTAACGCTGGTGGCGACCACCAAAACCTTCAATCTAGCTGGTACCATGATCGGCAGTATGGTGACAGCCGATGATCATTTGCGGCAAAAAATTTCCCGTGTTGCCGCGGCCTATGGCACTTCTTTTAACCGTCTTGGCATGATGATGACCGAAACAGCTTGGCGCACTGGTGATGCATGGCTGGACGCGCTGTTGCCTTATCTGGCAGAAAATCGGCGCATTTTTGAAGAAGGTGTCAATCAAATTGCCGGGGTAAAGGCCATGTCGCTTGATGCCACCTATTTATGTTGGGTCGATTTCAGCGACACCGGCATGGATCGAGCCGAATTTATCCGGCGGGTGCAAAATGATGCGGAAATTGCCGCCAACCATGGGGCGTCTTTTGGACGTGGTGGTGAGTCATTTTTGCGTTTCAACATTGCCTGTCGGCGTGCCCTTGTTGATGAGGCGGTCGCGCGTTTACACCGCGCCTTTGCCGATCTTCAATAATGTGTTGGCAAATACGGATACATCACAATAGATGGTAACGATGTTGGCACATATTTTTACCCGGCGGTATGCGCATCACCATGCCATGCTGATCGTGTTTTTGGCGTCGGCGCTATGGGGCATATTATGGATGCCGATGCGCTATACAGAATCATTTGGCTTGAGCGGGTTGTGGGTGGTCACCATGTTCCATCTGTTGCCCGCATGCGCCATCTGTCCATTTGTCATGCGCGCCTATATTGCCGATCGACAGCACTGGTTTGTCACCGCGCTTGCCGGTGGGTTGATGGGGGTTGGCTTTGTGCTTTATGGGCTGGGGCTGGTAGTGGCGTCAGTGACCAAAACCACTGTGCTGTTTTATCTAACGCCGGTTTGGGCGACATTATTTGCTTATGTGTTGCTGTCTGAACGGTTTGGCTTTGGTCGCTGGCTGGCGATTGTTGGTGGGGTGACTGGGTGCCTGCTGGTTATGCGGGTCAATCCGCTTGCTTTTGGATATGACAATGCGGATCTGCTAGGCCTGATCGCTGGTATGGCATGGGCGGCAGGGTCAGTGGTCATCCGGCGCTATCCAAAGGCGGATTTTCTTCATATCACATTTATGCAATATCTTATCGGCGGTCTATTGGCTGGTGGTGCGGCCATCGTCATGGGCGATGCCATTCCGGCAATAAGTCATGTGTTGGCGGCATTGCCCGTTGCGTTTCTGGCATCGGCAGTGGTGTTTTTGCCATCTGTGTTATTGATTTTTCGTATTATGCAATATTTGTCGCCGGGGCTTGTCGGCATTTTAATGTTGTCAGAGGTGCTGGTGGCGGCGTTGTCATCTTGGGTGTTTTTGCACGAATCCCTGACGCTGTGGCAATGGGGTGGGGTGCTGGCTATTTTGGCCACCGGGGTGTTCGTTGGCCTGACTGAGACATCCGCCGACTCCAACTAGCTTTTTGGGGCACCAATGGCCGTTTCTATAGCGGCGATCCGGCTTTCAAAACTGTCAAGATCAACAAGTGAAATCCCCAACTGGCCCCATTGGTCTTGCCGGTCAATGGTGCCGCGGGTCATGTCTGGGCTGATACCAAGATCAGTCAGGGTTTTATGCACTTCACGCATTTCTGCGGCGCGGCGGATGCCATGGGTGGTCATGCGTTCGGCGTTATAATGGGCCTGTTCTTTCCAGCCCATGTCTGTTTGCGATGCATCAAGCGACGCCGCGACCTCATCAACCACACCGGCTTTAGATGCTGCCCAAAAACATTCTGCAGTCAGGGCTTCGATGCCTTTTACTAAAACAGATCGCACCATTTTGATGGTTGATGCGCGTCCCACTGGCCCGGGCACCAGCTTCGGGGCCATGTCTAGTGCCTGCAGAGCGGCAAGCGCGGCACTGCTGTGATCGCCGCAGATTAGCATTGGTGTGTGGTGATAATGCGGGGTAATCGTTGCCATCACCGCAATATCAACATAACGGCCACCAGCGGCCTCGATCACCGCGGCGGATTTTTGTTTTGTTGATGGCGCACAACTATTTAAATCAAAGAAAAACGCCCCCGGTTTCAGCCATGGGGCGGCAGATGACGCGGCGGCAAAAGCCTGATCAGCCGTGACCGTGCTGAAAATCATATCAGCCCCGGTAACCGCGGTGCGTATGTCTTTGGCGGCATCAACGCCGTGGTCCTGCATTTCAGACAATTTTGCCGTGTTTAAATTTGGGTCGGTCTGTTTGATATCAAAGCTACGAACACCCCGGCGGTTCCAGCCAATGCAGAGCGATGACCCTGCTTCACCAAATCCTATAACAGCAACAGATGGGGTATTGGCTAGCATCACAAACTCCTAACAAAAACGATAACTGGGCGAGGGTAACAGCAATTTGTCAACTGCTACAATATTCATCT
>CAJWSS010000113.1:0-5275 GCA_913045915.1 uncultured Alphaproteobacteria bacterium
TGCTATTCATTTGAATTTCATTTGGTGCTGGTGGCATTTGATCCGATTATCGGCAAACCTGAAATTCGATCCTACACCATTGGGCATGATTGCGGCACGGTGATCAACCCGGCGATCGTCAGCGGCATGACCTATGGCGGCATTGCACATGGTATTGGGGCCGCCCTGCTCGAGGAATTTGCCTATGATGAGAGTGGCCAGTTGATGACACAAAGCTTCCTCGACTATCTGATGCCATCTTCGCATGAGGTGCCTGATATTCAACTGGTGAAACATTGCACCCCATCGCCGCATACCGTCTTTGGTCAAAAAGGATCTGGCGAAAGCGGCTATCTGGGCGCGCCAGCCGCGATTTCAAGCGCGATCAATCATGCGGTTGCCGGGCTGGATATTTCTTTTGACAAACTTCCCATTCGGATGAGCGTCATCAGCGACAAGATCGCCGCCGCCACCCACCATCGATCGGACAGTGAATGATTATTGACAGTCACGCGCATTTTGTGCCGCCATCATTGCTAGCCGAAATCGCCGATACCGCGGCTGATTTTCCAGCATTAGAGCTGGTTAAGTATGATAATGGGTTTGGGTTTTCCTTTGCTGGCGGCAAACCAACACGGCCAGTCAACCCATCATTATCAGACGTCGCCGGGCGGCTAGACTGGATGGACCAGCATCAAATTGACCATCAAGTGGTCGGCGGTTGGCTCGATATGTTTGGCTATGAAATGCCTGCTGAAGATGGCGAGAAATGGTCACGTCTGATTAACAAACATCTGGGTGACTTCGCCGCGGCGCAAACGGGACGATTTATCCCGCTGGCAAGCCTGCCCATGCAGAATGGGGACGCCGCCGCCCGCGTTTTGGATGATGCCCATCAAGCCGGGTTCAAAGGGGCTATGATCGGCACCCAGCCGCAAGGGTCCGGCGGTGTGCTTGATGATCCGGCGCTCACCCCCTTTTGGCAAGCGGCTGACCGTAATCAGTCAGTTTTATTTATCCACCCGGTCTTTGATTCAGGTGACGCGCGGGTTGATGATTACGGCATGAATAATGCCATTGGCCGCATTACAGACACGCTCATTGCCATCTCCAGACTTATTTATTCTGGCCATGTTGAACGCTATCAAGGGGCGCGCATCGTGATCGGCATTGGCGGTGCCGGATTGCCTTATGTGCTTGGCCGGATGCAACGCAATTACAATCTGCACAAAGACAGCCTTGCTGATCCGCAACGGGCCTTATCACTTTTATATTATGATAGCTTGTTGCATGATCCAGCCGCCTTGCAATTTTTGATTGATTCTGTTGGCAGTGACCGCGTCATGCTTGGCTCTGACATGCCATTTCCAATTGGTGACCCGGCACCATTAGATATTTTTGACGGGCTCCAAATTTCAGCGTCGCAAAAACAGGATATGCTCTGCGGCGTTGCCAAAACCCTATTTGGCCTATAAAGGCGGCAAGAGGCATCGAATGAAACTTAACTTTAGCGGTAAAGAAACAATTGATGTTGCCCCGCAAACTTTGTGGGATGCGGTGATTGACCCTGAAATATTGCAAAAGGTTGTGCCGGGATGCCGTGAAATGCGCGCCGTTGGCGAGGCTGAATATATTATGGCGCTGGATTTGAAAGTGGCCGCGGTTGGTGGCAGTTTTGAAGGCAAAATTGCGCTGTTTGATATGCACCCACCAGCTCGTTGCCAGATCACTGTATCTGGTGAGGGGACATTGGGCACCGGCACTGGTAGCGCCAGCGTGGTGATTGCTGATGAGGGCAATGGCAAATCCAGCATCAGCTATGAGGCTGATGGCGATGTTGGCGGGCTGGTCGCTGGCGTTGGCCAACGTGTGTTGATGGGTGTTGCCAAACATTTAACGCGGCAGTTTTTCAGCAGTTTAAAAAAGCAGTTCACCGATCCATCAACCGCCTAAGCGCACGATTGCAACTGGCAGGGGCAAGCAAGACCAATGCAGGCACCATGGCAAAAGCTAGGTTTCCAACTGAAACTGGGGCTCAGACCGCGGCAAGAATCCTGCTGGTTACCCCGCGAGAATCTGTTTGGCAATGATACCGAACGTGACGAACAAATACGCCAGAAACAGCATTTATTTGCCCATAATCATGCCGATATTTTTGCCGCCTTTCCATCTGCCAGCACTGCCAGCGCAGAGATGCTGCAGATGGTTTGTGACCACATCACATCACACCACCATGCGCCGCTACCAGACATAGACCATACGCAACACCCGCTCGAAGCCGCGGCACGCCTTGTACCAGAAGATTTGTTGCTACTGGCACCGCGCCGCCAAAATAATTCAGACGATCCATCCTGGCATCTAGAAGCCGCCGCGCTGGCCTTTCCAGCACATTGGGTGCTGGCTGAAAAAATGGGCCACCCCATGCAAATGATCCACCAGCCTGTCCCGCACTATGATGAACGGCTTGCCCGCCCGGTTGATCGATTTTTTACCGCTATGAAGATTGGCCCGATTAGCAGTCGCATGAATTGGTCACTTCAAATTGGCAGAGACCTGTTTACCCCGCGGCGCGTATCACGCAAAGCCGCCGCAAATAACGATGATTTCCATCAGCTTTTTTTGCGAATAGAAAATCAAACATTACGAAAATTGCCGGATACAGGTTATATCGTTTTTACCATCCGCACGCATATGCTGCCAATGACATTATGGCAGGATGACCGAGACGCTTTGCAATCTATGGCTGATATGATGCAAAACATGTCACCGGCAACAAAGCTTTATAAGGGGGTTCCCCTCTATGAACCGCTGGTACGCCGCGCCTTGGCCAGGCTGGACCCAGCTTAAGCAGGGCTATTTCACTGGCCTATTTTGCATATTTCGTGGCGTTCGTCTTGCAAGTGCCAGACGCCATCAGCAAAAAGATAATCGTAATGATACAGCTTTTTGCTCAGCCGGTTTAACACCCATAATTGCTTGGCCAGTGGGCGGCTATCAGATGACAGATGATGCAATGTCACGCACCACACTTCCTGATCGCGAAATGACAATGTTTTGGTCAGCACTGCCGGGTTGTCACTGACACAAAATGGGGTGGCACCGGTGGCGGTCATTGCCGTAACCGACCCACCGACAAACCCTTGTTCGACGTCAAATGTCGTGTCACCACATACCAAACTGTCATCAGCGCGGGCTGGCATGATCATCAGGGCTAAAAGCCCGGTGCCAACTGCCAGCATTTTTTTGCGCATTATATGCCCCTTATTCTTGCAACGCTCGCTTCTTTGCCAGCAGTTAAAACCCATCCCGGCTAGTGAATATCGGCAGTTTGGCCAATGGCCGTTTTTAATTTATCAATGGTGAAATCATCAGCTTGCGCGGCCGCAATAATCACATGTTCACGCCGTGCAATCAGATCAACCGCGGCAGGAATTTTCTTAACAGCTTCTGGTGGGATCATCACCGCGCCATGCTGGTCCATATGGACAATATCATTCGTTGACACGGTTAGACCGTGAACCGTCACCAGACAATCAATGTCAACAAGATGAACATAGGCATGGCTTGGCCCGACTTTACCGCCAATCAGATGAAACCCTCTGGCACTATCCGGCACATCCCGAAATGATCCATTTGTCACCGCACCAACCACGCCAAGACCTTTATGAACAGTGGTTTGCACCTCGCCCCAAAAGGCACCAATACCCGGTACCGGGTCCAAATCCTGAATGACAGCGATTGTCGGCATTGGCCCGGCCGCCACATATTCATAATAGGCGGTGCGCTTTGCGGCCATTTCGGCGGCTGTCTCTCGTGGTGGTTCCGCCGCCCGAATGGTGGCGGTGCGGGCAAATCCGCACACCGGCGGCAAGCTGGGATCAAGCGCAAACAGATGCTGGGTGGTGAAGCCATGTCCGCGGCGTTCTGGTACAATTTCTTCCAGCGCGTTGCATATTGTTGGCGTATCCCATTGCGTCAAAACTGCCAAATCGTCGGCGGTGATTGCGTCACTCATTAATCTACCTTTCGTTGTATATCTCAAGATGCCAAATATAGCCGGTACCAATAGATGCGCAAATAATCGCTGTTATGGCCGTGCCAGTTGGCGGGCAAATTCGCGTTCTTGAACCAATTGTGCCTGCAAGGCGCTGGCGTTGGCCCGGCGGGCCATATCAATACCAAAAAGTGCCAGCAAATCGCGCTGGGCGTTGCTCGCACCTAGTTGCGGCGTAAAAATACGGTGCGTCATCATCAAATCCAGCGCGGTATCATAATCGCCTTGTTCATATGCCAAAAGACTCTGCCCGATTGGCACGCCAACCTTTTTGATCACCGCCGCGGTATGCGATGTTTGTGTCGCAGCAAAATTTTGCATGGATGCAATATGTGCTGCGGCGTCATCAAATTTTTGTCCCTTACACAATGCAATGATGTGATGCAGGTCGGTAAAGACAAGGCTGTGTCCATCGCTGTTGCCAGCCGCAATATCAGCAAGTGCCTGCCAGCGATCACCAACATCAACGCCGCATAATTCCAGCCGCGCCAGAAACGACACCGAATTTTGCACATCCAGAAAAAATTCAGACTGGGTATCGTGAATGGCATGATCATACAGCGATAAAGCGGCGTCCAGCGACCTTGACTCGATCAAAAACAAACCTTTATGCCACCATATATGCCCTCGAAACGGGTTGAAATCACGAAAATGATCAAGGCTGTAATCCAGCCATTTGATGCCATCTGCGGCGCGTTGTTGCATTTCCATGACATGGGCTACGGCATGCACCGCCCATAAATCATCTGGGTTTTGATCAGCCGCGTCACGGCCATAGCGTTCGGCCTGATCATATAGCCCCAGCTCTTCCAACCCAAATGCCACCATCCCAAGAAGATTGCCATAATGTGGCACGGTATCGTCCCATGCTGGCAAGACCGCCGCTGGCAGGGCTGAGAGCTGTTGGCGGTAACCGCTCCAGAAACAGGTATAGTGATGCATGCGCAACGCCAAAATATCATGCGGATGATCAGCGGTGATTTCATCCCAACAGGCACAAGCTTTATGCGGCGCCCCTTCTAGCAGATGCCGCAATGCCGCGACATGGCGTTGTTCGCGCACCGATGCAGTGCCTGCCAAAGCCGCCGCTTTGGTCAGCGACGCGGCGGCGGCTGGCAAGACCGCGGCTGAATTAAATGTGACAAATAAATACCCGCGAAAACAATATGCCATACAAAAATCGGGATCAATTTCAATGGCGTGTTTAAGCGTGCGCATAGCGGTGATTTTGTAATCTAACCA
>CAJWSS010000114.1:0-5263 GCA_913045915.1 uncultured Alphaproteobacteria bacterium
AAATTGAAAACAGTAGATGGTAGTGAAATTATTTTTTTTAAATCTACTCCACCGTCACTGATTTTGCCAAATTACGCGGCTGATCAACATCAGTGCCTTTTTCCACCGCGGTCAGATAGGCCAAAATCTGTGCTGGCACCGCCAGTAAAATGGGCGCCAGAAGCGGGTCAACATTTGGCACCGTGATCACCGCATCAGCAAAATCAACCTCGCTGACACCGCGTTCCTCGGTGATCAAAATGATCTGGCCACCACGTGCCGCGGCCTCGCGCAGATTGCTACTGGCTTTGGCCATGACTTCATCTGCGGCCAACAGTGCGACAATCGGCAACCCATCTTCAATCAGCGCAATCGGCCCATGTTTCATTTCGCCAGAGGCAAAGCCTTCTGCGTGAATATAGCTCAATTCTTTCAGTTTTAACGCCCCTTCCAATGCCAACGGATAGAGTGTACCGCGCCCCAGATAGAGCGCTGAACGCGCCTTGCTCAGATCATGTGCAATTGGCCGGATTGGATCAAACAAAGCCAAGGCACGCCCAACAAGACCCGGCAAGCCTTGAATTTGGCTATGAATTTGCGCCGCCCGTTCCGCATCAATTGTGCCTTTGGCTTTGCCAAGTGCCACGGCAAAACTCAACAAAACGGTTAATTGCGCGGTAAAGGCCTTGGTGCTGGCCACGCCGATTTCAGGCCCAGCACGGGTTGGCAAGACAAAATCAGACTCGCGGGCAATCGTGCTGCCCGGCACATTCACAAGGCCGATCGTGTGCAAGCCGCAACTGGCCGCATGGCGCATCGCCATTAACGTATCGAGGCTTTCACCAGATTGCGAAATGGCCAGCGCCGTTGAATAGGCACTGGTCACCGGATGACGATACCGATATTCCGATGCTACCTCGCAAACCACTGGCACTTTTGCCAAAGTTTCGATCCAATAGCGGGCCACTTGCGTGGCATAATGGCTGGTACCAGCCGCCAGCATCACAATGCCGGTGATGGCGCGCAAATCTTCGGCCTGCATCGTGGCGTTTAATTGCCCATCGCTGTCAGTCATAGCCGCTAGTGAATGGGCAATGGCATCAGGCTGTTCATGAATTTCCTTTTCCATAAAATGCCGATAGCCGCCTTTATCAACGATACCAGGGCTCGCTGCCACAATCACTGTTTCACGGTTAGCGGGGCGGCCATCCGATTGATAAACCGCAACGTTATCCGCCGAAATAAGCGCAAAATCATGGTCTTTGAGATAAATCACCTTGCGTGTGAGATGCGCCAATGCAATGGCATCTGATCCGATATAACAGGCCTCATCACCAATACCAACGGCCAGTGGTGACGCATTGCGTGCGACAATCAATTGGTCTGGATAATCTGTGGCCATCGCGGCGAATGCGTATGCACCGTCAATTTCCGCTAAAATTTTCTGCGTGGCTGTGACCGCATCAAGACCAGCGTCAAATGCCTCGACAAACAAATGCGCCAAGACTTCAGAGTCCGTATCACTGGCAAATTTATGGCCGGCTGATTCCAAACGCGTCCGTATGGACCGGTGATTTTCAATGATCCCATTATGCACAATCGACACACGATTAGCTGCAACATGGGGGTGCGCATTATCTTCAGACACGCCGCCATGCGTTGCCCATCTTGTATGGCCAATGCCGATATGCCCGTTCAACGGCTGGGCCGCCAACGCGGTCTCTAAATGCACTAATTTACCAACCGCCCGGCGTAGATCAATCTGCCCGTCATGCAAGGTCACGATACCCGAACTGTCATAGCCGCGATATTCCAACCGCTTTAACGCGTCAAGCAAGACCGCACCGCACCGGTCATGACCAACAGCCCCTACAATTCCGCACATACGCCTCTCCTCGCCTGACCGTTTATGACCAAAACCTGATCTGCCCTGCCATCATTCACCGTGATAAAGATTTTTTTGCCGAAAAGAAAGTTACGAATTCATCAGCCGTGCAAACAACAGCAGGCAAAGCCTATAGCAAAACTAATTTTGCGCAAATGTTTGGCATTGTTGGATGAAAATGCGTATAAATAGACCATGGAAATTGCCGCAATCATTCTTGCCGCTGGACAGGGCACCCGCCTCAAGTCAGCGCTACCAAAACCGCTTCATAGAATTGGCGGCCGGCCTATGCTGGCATGGTCACTCGATGCCGCAATTGCCGCTAACGCCAGCCGCATCATAAGCGTATTGCCGCGCCAATCCGAACAAATCCAAGACTGGCTTGACGGTCGCGATTTTTGTATTCAGGACAAGCCACTTGGCACCGGACATGCGGTCCAAGCGGCCGCATCGGCCCTTGCAGATTTTGATGGTGTGGCCTTGATTATGTTTGCCGATACACCGCTGGTCACCGCCGATACATTAACCCGTCTGGCGTCATCAATTGATGCAAAAACAAGCGTTGCGGTTTTGGGATTCGAAACGGCTGATCCCCATGGCTATGGCCGGCTGGTGACTGACAGTAACGGGCATTTGACGCGGATTGTTGAAGATAAAGACGCCAGCGAGGATGAACAACGCATCTGCCTTGTTAATGGCGGCATCATGGCGGTGCGCTGTCCGCTGTTGTTTGAATTGTTAGAACAGGTGCAACCAAACGACAAAACTGGCGAGATTTATCTGACGGATATCATCGCATTGGCCAACCAAAATGGGCACAAGGTCAGTTGCCAGATCGCTGATGAAGACGAAATTGCCGGGGTAAATGATCGCGCAGACCTCGCCCATCTTGAAGCGATATTACAGCGTCGTCTACGCCAGGCCGCTATGCACCACGGGGCCACCTTAATCGCGCCTGATACGGTGTTTTTAAGCGCTGATACGATCATCGGGCGTGATGTGATTATCGAACCACATGTGGTCATTGGGCCAGAGACAAATATTGGCGAAGGGAGCGTCATCAAATCATTTAGCCATATTGAAGGCGCGACAATCGGGGCCTGTTGTGTGATCGGCCCCTATGCACGGTTGCGCCCCGGCACAAACGCCGGCGATGGGGTGAAAATCGGTAATTTTGTTGAAACCAAAAAGTCAGTCATTGGGGCTAGGAGCAAGGCCAACCATCTGACCTATATCGGTGACAGTGTGATCGGCACTGATGTCAATGTGGGGGCCGGTACCATCACCTGCAATTATGATGGGTTTGGGAAATTTAAAACAATCATTGGCGATGGTGCCTCAATTGGTTCGAACACCGCCCTTGTCGCGCCGGTGAAAATAGGCGCCGGGGCGATCATTGGCGCCGGTAGCACCATCACCGCTGACGTGCCAAATGACGCCATTGCCACAACACGTAGCGCGCTTGATGTCCGGCATGACGCCGCCGTCCGATACCGTAAAATCCGAAACGAGCAATCCTGATGCATCTTGATGCCTCTATAGCGGCTGGCTTGTTCAACAGCTTTCAAGACTGCCATATATTAGTTGTTGGTGATTTAATGCTGGATCGCTTTGTCGACGGCACCGTCACAAGGATTTCACCAGAGGCCCCGGTGCCTGTTCTCAGCCAGTCTAAATGCCAGCAAATGCCCGGCGGTGCGGCCAATGTGGCGTGCAACCTTGCCCAGCTTGGGGCACAGGTTACGCTGATTGGGGCATGTGGTGATGACGCCGCCGCAACTGATTTGGCGGCAGAATTACATCAGTTTCCCACCATCAGTTTTTTGCCGGTGACCATTGCTGGCCGGCCAACCAGCCTTAAAACCCGCTATCGCGCGTCAGGCCAGCAGATTTTGCGCGTCGATGATGAAATGACCATGGCGATTGACACCAGTGCACAGCAAACATTATGCGAGATGGCAAGCCCCATACTGGCGGGGGTAGATATGCTGGTGCTATCCGATTATGCCAAGGGTTGTCTGCCAGAACCGGCGATCAGACAGTTGATTGATAGGGCCAAGGCCGCCAAAAAATTAATTGTCGCTGACCCTAAATTGGCTGATCTATCGGTGTATCGTGATGTCGACATCCTCACGCCAAATTTACATGAATTATCAAAAGCCGCCGGTACCAGCCTGACCGATATTGGCCAGATTGGGGCGGCGGCTTCCACTTTGGCAACAACCCACAATATTGGCACGATTATGACCACCTTAAGCGCCCGCGGCATTCTGGCGTCATCAGCGCAAGGGACACAGTTTCACGACCCAGCCAGAACGCGTGATGTGTTTGATGTATCCGGTGCTGGCGATACAGTGGTGGCGGTGATCAGCGCCGCCATGGCATCTGGCGCACCGCTTGAAACGGCAGTAGCGCTTGCCAATCACGCGGCGGGTGTGGCTGTCAGTAAATCAGGCACAGCGATTGTGACGCCCGGCGAAATTCTGGCCTATATGCCGCTCACCAAGCCGCTGACCGAAGCCGCTTTGCTAGCTGGTTTATGTCAAGACTGGCGCCGTGCCGGCGATAAAATTGCTTTTGCCAACGGGTGTTTTGATCTCTTGCACCCTGGGCATATCAGCCTATTGCGCCACGCGGCCAAGACGGCAAACCGGCTGATCATTGGATTGAATAGTGACGCCTCGGTGCGCCGCTTAAAAGGTGATACCCGTCCGTTGCAATCAGCGGATAAGCGGGCCGCCGCCCTCGCCGCCTTCGATATGGTGGATGCGGTCACGGTCTTTGACGAAGACACCCCACAAAATTTGATCGCGCTTCTGCAACCTGATTTTATCGTCAAAGGCGGCGATTATAAGCCAGATGATGTGGTTGGCAGTGACATTGTCAAGAAACGGGGCGGCAAGGTGGTGATTGTGCCCACACTTGCCACCTATTCAACATCAAAGCTGGTTAATAACCTCTAGCGACGCTCGGGGGCTTCCCATTCTGGAAGTGACTGGTCACGAATGGCCAACTCGAATGACTGCAAGCGTTTATAGATTGAGATCAATTCAACGATGGTTGGCCAACTTCTCACCAAAAACTGCAATGATGATTCGACCCGGCTAAAGGCGCGTACAATCTGTTGCATAACGCCCAAGGTAAAGCCAGCCGCCACAATTGTTGGCGCCAGCGCAACATAAGGCACCAAAACCCCCGCTTGCAGATAGGAAAATTTCGCCACATCGAAATACATGTAATGAAAAAACAGCCGAAAATAATTTTTCCGAACATGACCAAAAAATTCACCAACCGTTGGCGGGGTCAGCCTTTCTGGATGGTCTTCTGAATAGACAAGCTCCTTACGGTAAGCGGCCTCAACAACCTGATTGTTAAATTCAAGACCGGGCAGTTTTATAC
>CAJWSS010000115.1:0-5220 GCA_913045915.1 uncultured Alphaproteobacteria bacterium
CGGCAAAAGCGCCAGCAGTGATAAAAAAAGCTCTTGCCACACTCGCCCCCGTGTAAACCATCAAAATCGACGACAATGCTACACCCATCATCGCACCATAAAGGTAAAACATATTGCGGGCCCGGCCTGCTGACATGGCCTGTATGCGTGCCGATAACCAAAACACCATACCTAGCGGCGCCAGCATCACGACCCACTGAAGAGGTGTGTTGAACAGCAATGAGCCAAGCGGAGTCAAATACATTTGTCCGTCAGAGCCAGTCGTTGTCGCCAGCATTTTTGTGGCGTAGGCAAAAAATCCAGTTAGCAACAATGCTGTGGTCATGTGATTGTAAACACCAAGCATGTAAGCGCGCAATCCAACGTCAATTTGTGACGAAGTGGCCGCAGCTGTATTCATAAAACGATTATTCTGCATTTTGTTACCCCCTAAAAAGGCATTGGTTCGTTTGAACATAAGTAATTAAAGAACATTATTCAAGACTATTGACCCTATTTTAATGCCGAAAATTGTCGCAACCTATGCGGAGGTTGAAGACCGATTTGCAATACAAGTCTTTTGACGTCGATCGCGTGCAGAAGTTGATTTCAACTGCCCGCATGCCGCTAGTATATCACGCCCTCGCGGGGTGCGCACGGGGGATGCATATCCAGCTTTCATTACCCGATTTGCAAAGGCATTGATGCGGCCTTCAGGCGAACACACAAACGGGCTTCCCGGCCACGGGTTAAAAGGAATTAAATTTAATTTTGATGGGATGCCTTTGATTAGGTGTAACAATGCCCGGCAATCTTCATCGCTATCATTTACACCATCCAACATTACATATTCCCATGTGATGCGTCGCGCGTTTGACAATCCAGGATAATTCCGGCAGGCCTCAATCAATTCAAACAGCGGATATTTCCTGTTGATCGGCACCAATTCATTGCGCAATTCATCACGCACCGCATGCAGTGAAATGGCTAAATTAATACCGAGCTCATCACCGCAGCGTTTGATTTCTGGCACCACTCCGGATGTAGATAATGTGATCCGCCGCTTAGATAATGCCACGCCTTCACCGCACATTATGATCCGCACCGCTTCGGCCACATTCTCATAATTGAAAAGCGGCTCACCCATGCCCATCAACACGATATTCGTCAAACGACGGTCTAGCTTGCCCGCTGGCCAATCTCCAAGTTCATCCATCGCCAGCAGCACCTGCCCACAAATTTCTCCAACCGTCAAATTGCGAACGAGTTTTTGCGTACCAGTATGACAAAAACTACAGGTCAATGTGCACCCAACTTGTGATGAAATGCATAACGTACCACGATTTTTATCAGGGATGTACACAGTTTCAGCCTCTTGACCATCAACAAATCTTAGCAACCACTTAATAGTGCCATCGACTGATTGCAGACGGCGTGATACAACTGGACGATCTACAGAAAACAATCCGGCAAATTGATCACGGATCGGTTTGCCGAGATCACTCATTTCATCAAAATTTGTCAGGCCATGGCGCCAAACCCATCGCCAAAGTTGTTTAGCACGAAATTTTGGCAGACCAAGTGCAGTAACTTCATCTTCCAACGCAGCGCGCGTCAGTCCGAGTATATTGACCCGACCGTGCGCTGGCGTTGACGTCATTTTAGGGGCGGATAGGCTCACTTGCATGTCTTATCGATAACGGATTTGGTTTTAGTAAAACCAGATAGAGAATACTTATCAGTGGTTTTGGTGCCGCGGCTAGATGTGCCGATAATAATCATGCTTGATCCGCGCTTCATTGCCGCGATCATCCTCAAATCATCTTCCTCACTACTAGCGTAAGCGCGATCTTCAATGGTAAATAGAGTGAACTTTTTGCCGTCAATGTTCATTTTGACATCTGATTGTGGCTTGTAGCGATAGCCCGCAACAACTTGCACTACATTGCGTTCAGCTTTATCCGGGCCATGCGACACAAATACCCGCGTTTCACCACGGTTATTCGGATCATATTTGCCTTTGCTTTCTGTTGGCACACTGCTGATAAAACACATCCGGCCGGCACTATCATCATACCGATAGGCGCCCCAATCTTTTTCAATCAACATTTTCTTAGGGTCTGCGCTGGCTGGCAAAGCGCCAAAAGCAACTGGTAGCAAACCCAGAATAAGACCCACTATTTTGATGGCTTTCAACATCTTAACGTATCGTCTCCTTCGCAGTCGGCAAGAACGGTCATCGCCGTCACCTTGCCCTAATTAAATCAGCCAAAGCGATAGCGGCGTTTTGTGGCAGCATTATGAACAGCGTTAACAACCTGCCACGCTTTTTTATTTGTGTTGTTTTAGGACAGCCGGGTGATGGATGCAAAGATTTTTCCACCACAATCTGGTGTTTCTTATCAGCCCAGCTAGTGATCAAGCTGCTCGATGAGCTGTTTTACCTGCGGCATAATTTTTTCAACGATAACATCAACCCCAGCTTGATTTGGATGCATGCCGTCAGGCTGATTTAAATCAACCATCAGTGCCACCCCATCCAGAAAAAACGGATAGAGCAGAATCTCATGTCTGGCGGCAAGGGCCGGATAGATGCGGTCAAATTCGGCGGCATAATCCGCCCCTAGATTGCGCGGTGCCTGCATGCCGGCCAGCAATATTTTTATTTTGCGGTCTTTGAGACGATTTATGATAGCGTTCAAATTGTCATAGCTGGCTTGCGGGTCAAGACCGCGCAACAAATCATTGCCGCCCAGCACAACAATGGCGGCATCAGGGTTTTCGGCAAGCGACCAGTCAAGCCGCGCCAAGCCGCCAGCTGTCGTATCACCAGATACCCCGGCATTGATCATCGTCACGTCAATACCATCGGCCGCCAGCTTATTTGCGAGAATATCGGGAAAGGCCTGCCCCTGCGGCAAACCATGACCGGCCACCAACGAGTCACCCAGCACCATGATAACAGGCGTTGCCCCGGCCGGGGCCAGCGGCAGGATGATCAACATCAGCCCCGCCATGAGATGCCGCCAATAACGCCGCATCCGGTTCCAAATTTTTTTGCCAGATACATTGACCTGCATATCTATGACCACCATATCGCGTGAAGCATATATCGATTGGCACACCCGCCGACTCCAAAAGGCCGCCTGGTGGCCGCCCATACACCGATGTAGGAACGAAACCAGACAACGTCCAGTCCCCGCGGCCCAATTTTACCCTACAGCCTGACCGATACAGAGCCACAAATTATGTCCAACACCCCGTCGCCATCATCCCTAACGCCAGTCATCGCACTGGAAAACGCGCATTTATCGCTTGGTAGCGATGCGGCAAGCGTACATATTTTAAAAGGGATTTCATTACAGATTGAGGCTGGCGAAAGCGTTGGCATTTTGGGCCCAAGCGGCGCTGGGAAAACCAGTTTATTGATGGTGCTGGCTGGCCTTGAAACGCTCACCGACGGGCGTATTTCACTTGATGGCACGGACATTACCGGGTTGGACGAAGACCGTCTGGCCGCCCTGCGCCGTGATCTTGTCGGCATTGTGTTTCAGGCGTTTCGGTTAATTCCGTCGCTAACCGCCTTACAAAATGTCGCCATCCCGCCTGAACTTGCCGGGCGCGATGACGCCGTTGAGATGGCCACAGCCGCATTACAATCAGTTGGCTTGGCCCATCGTTTGGCGCATCTTCCTGACCAGATGTCTGGCGGCGAACAGCAACGGGTGGCGATTGCCCGGGCCATGGTTGCCAAGCCGCGTATCTTGCTGGCAGACGAACCCACAGGCAATCTTGACAGCGTCACTGGTGAAAAAGTTATTAAAAACCTGTTTCAAAACGCCACTGACGCCAATGCAGCGCTGGTTCTGGTGACACATGACGCCAATCTTGCGGCGCAATGTTCGCGGGTGTTGCATATTGAAGATGGCGTCATTGTCCGTGACAGCAAATCACCGTCATGACCAATTTAGCACCGACAAACACCCCCCGGCCAAGCCTTTCTAGCTGGGCATTGGCGTGGCAATTTGCCCGCCGCGAAATCCGCGGTAGCATCGGCCGGTTCCGGGTGTTTTTAGCGGCGTTGTTACTGGGCGTTGCCGCTATTGGCACCGTGGGGTCAGTTGCCGAGTCAATGCGTAGCGGTATCGGCGATAACGCGCGGATATTGCTTGGCGGTGATATTGAATTTAGTAGCCTGCATACAGCACCAGATGACAGCATCATCGAAATTGCCAAGACATTTGGCACCGTGTCGCAAGTGGTACAAATGCGCGCCATGTTGCAAACGCCAAATGCCCGCAAACTTGTTGAACTCAAGGCGGTGGACAAGCGCTGGCCGCTCGTTGGCACCAGCCTCATTGAACCAGACATTGGCCTTGCCGCGGCGCTGGCCGATCACGCCATTATTGCTGACCCGTCATTATTGCGCAGCCTTGGTCTGGCACCGGGAGACGCCGCTAGACTGGGTGACCTTGATGTGCGGGTAAGCGCCGCCTTGCTAAGCGAACCAGACCGGTCGATCAGTTTTGTAAGTTTTGGACCGCGGGTATTGATATCTCAAGCCACGTTAGAAGCAACCGGCTTACAGCAACCGGGGTCATTTATCACTTACCGGCACCGCTTGATCTTAAACAAAGACAGCGACCGACAAGCCGCATTAACCGCATTACGGAATGCCACCGCCGATACGCATGTGCGGGTGCGCGATCTGGCCGATGCCGCCCCCGGATTTGACCGGTTTATCAATCAGGCAGAAGTATTTCTGGTTTTGGTTGGATTGACCGCGCTCTTGATTGGCGGGCTTGGTGTTGCCGGCGCGGTGCGGGCGTGGCTTGCCAGCCGTATTGATATTATCGCAACGCTGAAATGTGTTGGCGCACCCGCCCGGCTGATTTTTCGGATTTATCTTTTGCAAGTGATGTGCATCGCTGGCATTGGTGTAACCGCCGGGGTGATTGTGGCGGCGATTGCACCACTCTTTGCCATTCAGATATTGGCCGATTATGTGACCGTGCCGCTGGCACTGACCATCTATCCGGTGCCGTTATTGGTGGCGGCGGCATTTGGTCTGAGCACCGCCTATCTATTTGCGGTCTGGCCGCTTGCCAAAGCGGAAGATGTGCGAGCGGCGGATTTGTTCAGACGGCTTGTGGCGATTCCTGAGGGCCGCCCGAAATCAATCTATATGTTTGGTATGGTTCTGGCCATTTTTGGGCTGGCCGGGCTGGCCTTGATCGCAAC
>CAJWSS010000116.1:0-5169 GCA_913045915.1 uncultured Alphaproteobacteria bacterium
TTGTTTTTAAAGGGTGCATCCGTCGATGAAGAATTGACCAATTTTCAAACTTATTCCACTATGGTTCCGCATCTTTATCCAAGTGTGACCAATGACTGTGGTGTGATTGTCAAACTAACGATGTTTTGATGACGATCTGATGGTTGCCGCTGTTTTGCTATGATGTGGTGGTAGTTTTATCAACTGACCGAGACCTGAAATTTATGACCAATACAGCCCGCATTATTGCCATCGCAAACCAAAAAGGTGGTGTTGGCAAAACTACTACATCGGTCAATTTGGCCACGGCCATGGCCGCTTGTGGGCGGCGTGTGTTGCTTGTCGATTTTGACCCCCAAGGAAATGCCAGCACAGGGTTTGGCATTAATCTTGACGCGCGGCTTGACACAAACAGCTACCGGCTATTGACCGGTGAGGTTAATGCTAGTCAGGCTTGCCACAAAACCGATATATCCGGTCTTGATATTTTGCCAGCTATTGTCGATTTATCGGCGGCAGAAATCGAACTGGCGGATGTAAATGCGCGTGAATTTTGTTTGCAAACAGCCTTGAAAATGGTGGCACATCATTATGACTACATTTTTATTGATTGTCCGCCATCTCTTGGCCTTTTGACAATTAATGCATTGTGTGCAGCTGATTGTGTGATTGTGCCGCTTCAATGTGAATTTTATGCGCTGGAAGGGTTGTCGCAACTCATGCGTACCATCGAAATGGTGCAAAAAGGACTCAATCGAAATTTGGTTGTTCAGGGCATTGTTTTGACAATGTTTGACAGCCGCAATAAATTATCTGAAATGGTCGCAAATGACGTGCGTGCACATTTTGGAAATCTTGTCTATCACACTGTAATTCCTAGGAATGTTCGCATTTCGGAAGCGCCATCATTTGGCCAACCTGTGTTGATATATGATCTTAAATGTGCCGGTGCGCAGGCTTATGTGGCATTGGCCGCCGAATTATTATCGCAGGAAAAGGAAGCGGCCTGATGGTGTCTAAACCTCCTCAAAAATCAGCAAATGCTACAAAATCAACCGCAACAGCGCGCGGTCTGGGGCGCGGCTTGTCAACCTTGCTTGGTGATAGTGGTATTGCTGCGGCGGCCAATCAGGCGGCACCGGCAGACCAACGTGAATATCAACAAATTCCGGTGGAATGGATTAATGTTGGCCCGTGGCAACCGCGCCGCCAATTCGACCGTGAACAGTTGGCGGAATTGGCTGACTCGATCCGTCAAAAAGGCATCGTCCAACCGATTTTATTGCGCCCGACACCCGATCAGCCCGGCCGGTTTCAACTTGTCGCTGGTGAGCGGCGTTGGCGCGCGGCACAAATGGCGCAACTTCATGAAATCCCCGCGGTTGTTCGTAATTTAAGCGATGCAGAATGTTATGAAATTGCCCTGATTGAAAATATCCAGCGGCAAGATTTGTCGGTGATTGATGAAGCGCAGGGTTATGCCAACCTGCTTGAGATCAATCGCTATACACAAGACCAACTATCTAAAATTATTGGTAAATCGCGCAGTCATATTGCCAATCTTCTGCGGCTTCTTGGCCTGCCAGAATCGGTTCAGACCTTATTGCGCGATGGTAATTTAACCATGGGCCAGGCGCGGCCATTAATTGGCCATCCACAAGCCGCATTATTAGCAAAAACAATTGTGTCAAAAGGCTTGTCGGCACGTCAGGCCGAAGCGCTGGTGAAAACGGCAGTGACTGGGGCCACTCCGGCGGCCAAAAAACTGGTTCCCGCTGAAAAATCAGCCGATATAAAAGCCATTGAACAGCGAGCGGCGATTGAATTGGGGCTGGCCATGTCGATAAATTGGAACGAACAGGCCGAAACAGGGCGGGTGCAGATAGACTGCCAGTCGCTGGAACAAATGACACTGATTCTTGAAAAGCTTGGCCTGTCTGATGAAGGCTAGGCAGATGCTGGTTGATTTTTAATAGGGTGTGTTATGTTAACGCCGGGCGCGCAAACATAACCCCAGCAAGCTTTGTGAGGTCAGTGTCCGGTCATCAATGGTTTTAGATTTAAGATTAATTTCAATATCTTGTAAACGGTTCACCATATCCATACAACGCTGGGGTTGCCAGTTTTTAAGATGCCGCATGAACGCATCTTGCAGTTTAAAATGCACCGGCGGGCGCAAGCCGCGAACAGCGTTTTGCGGCGATTGTCCGGCATTGACCGCATATCCCAGCGTTCCCAGCTGGTTAAAATAGGTTTGACATCCCCGTATAATCATCACGCAATTGGCGTCTTCAAGCCAAGCCTTGCGCAAGGCGTTTGATAACGCTGGCACATGTCCATTGGCAACGGCATTGGCAACATCGTCAACTGCCAGCACCGCGCTATCACCAAGGGCTTGTGATATCATGTCGCGCGTGAGCGTACCGCCCGGACCGGCCAGAAGCGCGAGTTTTTCAAGCTCCGTTCTGGTTGCCGCATGATCACTGCCAAGCCTTGATGCGATAAGCGTAAGCCCATCGCGATCAACAGACACATTATCCTGCCGAAAAATGGATTGTGCCAATTGCCGGATATCCCCGTCATTGTCAGGGTAACAGCCTATGGCGGCGGCGATATCTGATGTTTCAAATAATTTTACCACCGCATGTTTTGTAGTGGTGTCACTAGCATCAATGATCACCATGGCATCATTAACCGGGTGGGCCAGAAGCAGTTTGCAGGCGTCAAGCAGTTCTGTCCCGCTCGCCTTGACCAGCACTAATCTGGTGCCAAACATGGGTATTTCCGCCGCCGCATCGGCAATTTTGCCAGCTTCGCCGCCAAGACTCGCACCGCTGATGCGGGTGACAGAAAATACATCATCTAGATCATCGCTATAAAGGGCGGCGAGCTGTTGGCTTCGGCTGGATCGAAGCCCGGCATCACTGCCATGCAACAAAATAGCACATATTTTATCTGGTGGTTTGGCAAGAAAGCTGGCGATTTGCCGTGGCGCAATCTTCATCAGCTAGGCCTGTATCTAATTGTCGGCATTTTCTAGAAAATATAATTGTACCCGCTGGGCAACACGTTGTGCCAATAAAGTGGCCATACGGTCACGCGCATGCAATTCAGATTGATCCTGACCAAAAAGCGACGATACCGTGCCAAGCGTCGCATCAGCCGTGACTGTATCACGCAATAACACATCGCCGCCGCCTTGTTTTGTCAGTGTAAAATTGGCAACCATGCTCATTTTCTTAAAAGTTGAGGTGACCCCTCTTACCGATAAGGTGCTGCTGGATGAAACGGAAATTGACGATGTCAGATCATAAGCCGGACTGGCTTGTCCATAAACATAAAGGGCTTGGCGTAACGCACGGCTATAGAGCTGTCCGGCCCGCCCATCTGTATCCACCACAGAGACAGAGCTGAGCTTGGCGCTGACCCGCTCGTCAAGCTGGCCGATCGTGACCGTGCTGCACCCGGCAAACGCCAGCAAAAAGACCATGCCGCCTATGATTTTTAGTTTATGCCACCACATTGATGATCCTGTTTTGTACCACAATCACCTTTTTAGGCGTTTTGCCATCCAGATATCGTTGGACCGAGGCTGATGCCAGTGCCAGTTTTTCCGCCACATCATTCGGACAATCGCGTTCAAGCTTAATGGTATCACGAAGTTTACCATTTACCTGAACACCAATTTCAATTTCATCATCCCTTGCTAAGGCGGCATCGGCTTCTGGCCATTGAGATTGTGCCAACAGCGTCTTGTGTCCCAATGCTTGCCACATATCTTCGGCCAGATGCGGGGTCAGTGGGCTGAGCAATTGCGCAAGCGTTTCAATAGCAAATCTTTTGGCGGCTGGTGCACCAGCCTCGTCACTTTTGATATCGCTTATAGCGTTGGTCAGCATATGAAGCTGGGCCACCGCCCGGTTAAAGCGGAAATTTTCGATATCGGCGGATAAAGCCAGAATTGATTTATGCGCCATCCGCAGTGCCGCTGTTGCGGTCTCGCCCAGCGTGTCGGGGACCGGCGTACCGCAAGCGGCAAGGCTGTCGTCATGGGCTAGCCGCCATACACGTTTAAGAAACCGTGATGCCCCCTCAACGCCGGATTCGGTCCATTCCATATCACGTTCTGGTGGTGAGTCGGACAGCATAAACAACCGCGCCGTATCGGCCCCATAGGTTTCAATAATCAATTCTGGGTCAACAACATTGCGCTTGGATTTGCTCATTTTTTCAATGCGCCCAGCGTCGGCAATGGTGCCAGTGGCGGTTTCAATCCATTGATCGCCGTCTTTAGACACTTCGGTCGGAAATAGCCATTTTCCATCTTTGTCTTTAAAGGTTTGATGGCACACCATGCCTTGTGTCATCAGACCAGCAAATGGTTCATCCAAATCCAGATAGCCAACGCGGCTGAGGGCGCGGGTGAAAAACCGAGAATAGAGAAGATGCAGAACCGCATGTTCAACACCGCCAATATATTGGTCCACCGGCATCCAATATGCCGCGGCGGCCGGGCTAAATCCGTCTTTATGCGTTGGGTCGGCATAACGCAGAAAATACCAGGAACTCTCAAAAAATGTATCAAACGTGTCTTGTTCGCGTTCGGCGGCGCCGTCACATTTTGGGCATTGCGTGTGTTTCCAGCTTGGATGATTGGCAAGCGGATTTCCGGGGATCGAAAAATCAACATCTTCTGGCAGAGTGATCGGCAGGTCCGCTTCTGGTACTGGTACCGCGCCGCATGATGGGCAATGGATGATGGGTATCGGACAGCCCCAATAGCGTTGGCGCGATACACCCCAATCGCGTAGCCGGAATGTGGTTTCGCCCTGGCCGGCAGTGACCGCTTCCAATGCCGCAATGGCGGCTTTTTTGCCAGCCTCAATATCAAGCCCGTTCCAGTCGCCTGAATTAATCAGTCGGCCGGGTCCTGTATAAGCGGTATCGGTAACGGCAAAACTGGCCCCGTCTTCACCGTCTGGCAAGACCACGGGTGTCACCGGCAGATTATAGGCATTGGCGAAATCTAAATCGCGCTGATCATGGGCGGGGCAGCCAAAAATCGCACCGGTGCCATATTCCATCAGCACGAAATTGGCGATATGCACCGGCAAGGTGATGGACTTGTCAAGCGGATGAAACGCCCGCAGGCCAGTGTCAAAGCCGCGTTTTTCAGCTGTTTCAACCGCC
>CAJWSS010000117.1:0-5143 GCA_913045915.1 uncultured Alphaproteobacteria bacterium
ATGGTCGGTTCAATTTTCTTTATTTATTTTCTTTTCGAGTGGCAATTAGCCAAGTATTTACCAAAGGGACTGCCGGTTTTTGAGGATGCGTTTCTCTGGATAGACAATTTCCGTTGGGAATATCTGATGTAGAGACGGGATGGTAGAAACATATGTTTGAAATTGTTTCATTGCTTGGAGAAGGGCTATTACAGTCCTTCCAGCCCTTAAATTTATTTATGATTTTTGCAGGCTGTCTTGCTGGCCTGTTCATTGGTGCTATGCCTGGATTGGGATCTGTAAATGGCGTGGCTATTTTGTTGCCAGTCACCTTTTTGGTGCCACCTACTTCTGCCATTATTTTCCTTGCGGCTTTATACTACGGAGCAATGTACGGGGGGGCCATTTCTTCGATCACACTCGGTATTCCGGGCGCGTCAACTGCCGTAGCGACAGTATTCGACGGTAAACCAATGGCTCGCCAAGGCATGGCAGATCAGGCTCTGATGGCGGCGGCAATTGCCTCCTTCATCGGTGGCACTGTGTCTATTGTCCTCTTTACACTTTTTGCCCCACCATTGGCGAATTTGGCGCTGAAATTTGGCCCTCAAGAAGAGTTTGCCTTGATGATCTTGGCTTTTGCGACGTTCATTGGCCTAGGTGGTGATGACATTCCAAAAACAATTTTTTCGATTCTTTTAGGTCTGGTGATGGCCGCTGTTGGTTTTGATATCATCAGTGGCAAGCCAAGATTGATTTTCTTTGACCTGGTCGAGTTTCAAAGAGGTATAGGCTTCCTGGTGTTGGCGATTGGTATATACGGCATAGGGGAAATGTTATGGACCATCGAAAGTACCAAAGGCAAAGTTGAGGTTGATGCTGTCAGGACAACATGGGCGCGATTTGTGAGTAGTTTGACGCGAATCAAAGAATATTTAATGACTACCTCACTCGGGTCGATTCTAGGCTTCTTTATTGGCACCCTGCCGGCAGCTGGTGCAACTCCTGCATCACTAATGTCTTATGGTTTGGCTAAAACTTTCTCGAAAGATCCAGAGAGCTTTGGCAAAGGCAACATTTCTGGTGTTGCCGCTCCTGAAGCTGCTAACAACGCTGCGTCAACGGGGTCAATGTTGCCAATGATCACATTGGGTATCCCGGGATCTCCAACAACAGCTATATTGCTAGGAGGAATGATAATCTGGGGGCTACGGCCTGGGCCGTTGTTGTTTTCTGAGCAGCCAGATTTTGTGTGGGGTCTGATCGGTTCTATGTATGTGGCGAACTTCGTCACCGTCTTGTTAAACCTCGCGATGATTCCAATTTTTGTTCGAGTGTTAGCGATGCCATTTTCTATCCTGACACCGATTATTTTCATTCTTTGTTTCGTTGGTGTGTTTGCCACGACAGACCGGATGTTTGATGTTTGGCTAATGTTAGCTCTTGGTCTTGGTGGATATCTACTTCGTAAGCTCGATTATCCAGTTGCCCCTGCGGTTCTCGCGATCGTTCTTGGTCCACTAGCAGAACGCTCAATGCGGCAATCGCTGATTGGTAGCCGGGGTGATGCTTTTACCTTTATCAACCCAGCAGAGCATCCTATTTCTCTGGCTTGCATTATTGTGGCAATTTTGTTGATGCTTTACCCAGTGTTTCTCAGTTTCCGCAGGAAAAGGACAAAAAAGGTCGCCACATAAGGATGTGCCATTATTGAGACGTAACATTAGATCAAGGGATTAGTGATGCGTTGATTTTTTTGGATTAGATTTGGAATAGGAGACGAGTTTCCAAAAAGAAAGATCAAAACCCTGATATCAAGGCCCGGAATCTCCCAACTGGTGCCGGGCTTTTTGTATGGTGAGCTGTCTGCTCAGGAAAGCTGGGTAACTCCTATTTTTGATGTTAGATCGCCCATAAAAGCCGGACCGCAACACCAACAAGAACCAGCAAGATCACTTTGTCAAACAGATCCGGGGTGGCTTGGCGTAGGAGAAACGCGCCTACCGGCATGAATCCCATTAGCGGGATCACGGCCAAAAGCCCAAAAATTAGATGCTCAGCCTGAAAGAGTCCCAAATAGAACAGGGTCGGCAATTGGATGAGTGACATGGTCATAAAAAACACCGATACAATAATGATGAATTCGGTGCGTTCAAATTTTATGGCATTTAAAAAGGTGAGGGTGGCCGGTGCTGAAATGCCAAAGGCGCCTTGCAGAAATCCAGCTAAAAATCCCATGGGCATGTTTAATTTATGCGCCATTAGCATCGATAATTGCCAGTTTGGTTTGCAAAGCCGGAACCCGACGTAAAACAGTATCAGACCCGCCATCACCATTTCCAGAACGCCGACTGACGCCTGATATAACATCAGACTTCCGGCAAAAGCGCCAAGGCCCGCAGACAGACACAAGATCAATAAAAATAATCTGTTGTTCAGTGCGCGCCGATAGACAATGGATTGAATCAGATTTGTAACAAGATTGGGCACAACAAAAACAGCTACGGCAAAGCGAAGATCAACGAAGCTTGTCATAACCGGCACAGCAATCAGCGGGGCACCAACGCCAGTGGCCCCCTTTAAAATGCCGCCCATGGCAAAGGCAAGGCCGACAATGATCAAGGTCTGGAGATCAATAAATGCCATCAAGCAATGTCACAAAACAGTGATGATCTGATGCTGGTCTCTCCTATAGCCGGGCGCATAATGGTTAAATTGTTAGGAGTATCTTGCCATGCTGGCTGGCAGACTCCATCAGTGCGTGGGCTTTGCCAGCTTCGGCCATCGGAAAGCTTTTAAATGTGGTCGCGCGCAACTGGCTGGTCCCATCGGAAAATAGTGGCCATACCACTGTGTGTAGATCCGCCGCGACGTCTGCCTTGAACTGATCTGGGCGTGATCGCAAGGTCGAACCGGTAAAGCTTAGCCGCTTCAGCATCACTGGCATCAGGTCGATTTCAACACGTGACCCGGCGTTAAACGCCAATTGGATCATACGGGCATCATGACGCGCCGCCTTAATATTGCGGGCGATATAATCACCGCCAATGATATCTAGAATGATATCGGCGCCGCCAGCCTCACGCAAAATGCTCACAAAATCCTCATCATTGAAGTTAATTGCCCGGCGCGCACCAAGTGATTCACAATAAGCACAAGACGCCATATCGCTAGCTGTTGTGTAGACCGACAACCCCATCGCGGCGCCAAGCTGTATCGCTGTTGATCCAATGCCCCCGGCACCACCATGTACGAGGAAATTGCCGTTTGTTGGCAATTTATGATTGAAAAACACATTGCTCCACACGGTAAAATATGTCTCTGGCAGGCCAGCGGCCTCAATGAGGCTAATGCCATCAGGGATTGGCAGGCAATGTGCGGCGTCGATGGCTACATATTCAGCATATCCTCCACCATTGGTGAGGCCGCAAATTTTGTCGCCAACAGCCCATAAATTTTGTGCCGCCCCAACCGCGACGACTTCGCCTGAAACCTCCAGCCCAAGAAGGTCAGACGCCCCCTGTGGCGGAGGATAATGTCCACGCCTTTGCACCAAATCTGGACCATTTACACCTGCAGCAGCAACTTTTACTAAAATCTCGTGATCCTTCACAACAGGTATTTGGCGCGCGCCAGGCTGCAATACATCAGGTCCGCCCGGCTCACGCATTTCAATAACCGACATGGAAGAGGGAAAAGACATAATAACGTGCTTTCGATTTGCTAAATTTTTCATGAAATGGTTGATTAGCAATGAGTTTCTTTATCGTCAATCAAAGAGTTTGATTGATGCGATCTTCGCCGAACATGATTATTTTTGTGCTCGATTGATCGTTATTAATCGTTTGCGTCTCTCCGGTGATAGATGTCATCTGGTATACCATATAATGTGATTGACGTATGCGGAATTGATTGAGACATTGTAGCGTCATCGTTGGGAGATAAGATGTGGACACTGGTACAATAGACGCAGGTATTTGGAAATCGGCGCCGGGCAAAGGCCGAAAAACACCAAAAGGCCGGCAGGCAAGTGATACTGCAATTGCCGAGGTGCATGCCTTGCTTGGCAGTCGACCACGTGAGCGTCATCTGCTGATCGAATTTCTTCACCTTATCCAGGATCATTACGGACACCTATCAGTTGCTCATATGGCGGCTTTGGCAGAAGAATTGTGTCTCAGCCAAACTGAAGTTTACGAGGTGGCGACATTTTATGCGCATTTTGATGTGGTGCATGAGGATGAGACACCGCCGCCAGCTTTGACTATTCGGGTCTGTGACTCACTGGCTTGTGAATTGGCCGGTGCGGATGCTTTGCATATGGCGCTCAAAGACGGTCTTGACCCGTCCGAAGTGCGGGTGTTACGCGCGCCTTGTATGGGGCGCTGTGACACCGCGCCGGTGCTAGAAATTGGCCATAACCATATTGACCATGCCACCAAAGACAAGGTTGATGCGGCGATTGCGACCAATGATACGCACCCCCATATCACCGATTACCAAAAATTAGAGGCGTATCGCGCCGACGGCGGGTATGACCAGCTGGTGTCGTTACGCCGCGATGGCGATTGGGAAGCTGTGCAAGATATGGTCAACCAAAGTGGCCTGCGCGGACTTGGTGGAGCTGGCTTTCCGTCTGGCAAAAAATGGAGCTTTGTGCGTGCGGCCGAAGGGCCACGCTATCTTGCGGTTAACGGTGATGAGGGTGAACCCGGCACGTTCAAAGACCGCTACTATTTGGAACGCACACCGCATCTGTTCCTCGAAGGCATGTTGATTGCCGCATGGGCGGTAGAAGCGGATAAATGCTTTATTTACATGCGTGATGAATATCCGGTTGTGCTGGAAATTTTGCACACAGAAATTGCCAACCTAGAGGCGGCAGGCTTGATTACCCCAGGATATGTTGATTTACGGCGCGGGGCGGGGGCCTATATTTGCGGTGAAGAAAGCGCGATGATCGAGTCAATCGAGGGCAAGCGTGGTCTACCGCGGCACCGGCCACCTTATGTCGCGCAGGTTGGCATTTTTGACCGGCCAACATTGGTGCATAACGTCGAAACGTTGCATTGGATCGCCCGAATTTGTCGTGAGGGTCCGGACATTCTGTCATCTATTGAAAAAAATGGGCGCCGCGGGTTGCGTAGTTTTTCCGTATCCGGGC
>CAJWSS010000118.1:0-5099 GCA_913045915.1 uncultured Alphaproteobacteria bacterium
CACCAGCTGAAGATGCGCCAGCTGAAGAAACCTCAGCTGAGGCCCCAGCGGCGGAAGCTGTGGCTGAGGAGGCCGCCACTGACACGCCAGCTGAAGATGCGCCAGCTGAAGAGGAAAAGGCGGACAGCTAGTGACGACAGACCATCTTGCTGTTGGTGCCATAGCTGGTCCACATGGTGTTCGCGGGCAGTTTAAGGTAAAATTATTTGCCGAAAGCCCCGCGGCGCTGGAACAATATGGCGCCTTGCAGATTGATGGTGGCCGCGCCCTGAAGCTGACGGTTAAATCCGTCAATAGCAGAGGGTTGGTGATTGTCAGTGCTGATGGTGTGACCAGCCGTGAAGCGGCAGAATCGTTGCGCGGTATGTTGTTATCAACGTCACGTGCCAGCCTGCCCGATCCAGCTGAAGATGAGCTCTATCATGCTGATCTTCTGGGGGCGTCGGTGTTTCATGAAGATGGAACAAGCCTAGGCGTGGTGGTGGCGTTGTATAATTTTGGCGCTGGCGAAATTATCGAGGTGAAGCCGCCCAGTGGTGCGAGTGTTATGTTGCCATTTGCCGGCAGTTCGGTGGTGTCGGTTGATATCCCAAATCGGCGGGTGGTGCTAGCGCCGCCAGCTGGGTTTCTGGATGATGATAGTGAAGATAAAAACCGGGCGGATCAAAACGACGAATAAGGCCGACAAAAATGAACGATACCGACAGTGAGACAGCACAAAAAGCGGCAGGATCAATGTCAGATTGTCCAAAAACACGATGGCAAGCGACCGTTTTGACATTGTTTCCAGAGATGTTTCCAGGGCCGCTTGGTCATTCTTTGGCAGGAAAATCGCTGAATGACAGCATTTGGACGCTGAAAACACTGGACATTCGTGAGTTTGCGCGCGATAAGCACCGAACCGTTGATGATGCCCCGCTTGGTGGTGGTGTTGGCATGGTGTTAAAACCGGATGTGGTCGCGGCCGCTTTGTCTGCCGCCGCATCATGTCCAGGTCCGCGGATTTATCTGTCACCCCGCGGGCGGCTATTGGATCAGGCGCTGGTACGTGAACTGGCGGCGGCACCCGGCGCGGTGTTTTTGTGTGGCAGATATGAGGGTGTTGATCAACGGGTGATTGACGCTACCGATATGATGGAAGTCAGTATCGGTGACTATGTGCTGTCAGGCGGCGAACTCGCGGCTTTGACGGTGATGGATGCCGTGATCAGGCTGTTGCCCGGGGTGATGGGTAAAGAGGCTGGTCATTTGGAAGAAAGTTTTGAGACTGGGTTGCTGGAGCATTCGCACTACACGCAACCCCGGCTCTGGAATGGCATCGAGGCGCCAGCTATATTGGCATCGGGCCACCACCGCAAAATCGCCGAATGGCGCCAAGCGGAGGCAGAAAAGGAGACGCAGACCCGCCGACCGGATATGTGGCAACGCTATATAGCCCGTCAGCAACTGCAAAAAGGGAAGACGTAAGTCAGCCAAATAGCTGTGTCGTAGGATACAAACTGTGGTACAAAGCGACGAAAAGCTGGTGGATGATTGACTATTGATGAAGGGAACCGGACGATGAATATCGTTGATCGTATTGGCAAAAAACAAATTGAAAAAGTGCTGGCCCAGCGCAGCTTACCAGACTTTGCCCCCGGTGATACCGTACGGGTCGATGTGAAGGTGGTCGAAGGCGAGCGTGAGCGTATTCAGGCGTTTGAAGGCGTTTGCATTGCGCGCCGTAGTGACGGTGTTAATTCATCTTTCACCGTACGCAAGATATCTTATGGTGAAGGTGTTGAGCGTGTATTCCCAACCCATGCGCCGCAAGTCGCTGGCGTCACCGTGATGCGTCGTGGCCGGGTACGTCGTGCCAAGCTGTATTATCTGCGTGGCCGTACCGGTAAAGCGGCACGTATCGCTGAAAAAACAACCTATCGCGAGGTATCGTCTTCTTAAATTGCCTGACCGGCTTTGAGACGATCTCCTCGCCGGCAGCATTTAGGAGAATGATATGTCGGCTCCAAAAACCCTATTTGACAAGATTTGGGATGCGCATGTTGTGCATCGCCAGGATGACGGCACCTGTCTGATTTACATCGACCGCCATTTGGTGCATGAGGTGACAAGTCCGCAGGCCTTTGAAGGCTTGCGCAATGCTAAACGTGCCGTGCGGGCCCCAAACCGCACATTGGCAGTGGCAGACCATAACATCCCGACAACAGATCGTTCAGCCGGCATCGAAGATGAAGAAAGCCGGATTCAGGTAGAGGCATTGGAAAAAAATGCGGCCGAATTCGGCGTGCCGTATTTCGCCATGGATGACAAACGGCAAGGCATTGTCCATGTGATTGGCCCAGAACAGGGATTTACCCTGCCCGGCATGACAATCGTATGCGGCGATTCGCATACTGCAACGCATGGTGCCTTTGGCGCTTTGGCATTTGGCATCGGCACATCCGAAGTTGAACATGTGCTGGCCACCCAGACATTGATTCAAAAGCCTGCCAAAAATATGCGTATTACCGTTGATGGCGCGCTGGCAGATGGGGTCACCGCAAAAGATGTGATTTTGGCGATTATCGGTAAAATTGGCACCGCCGGTGGCACTGGTCATGTGATCGAATTTGCCGGATCAGCCATTCGCGGTCTGTCAATGGAAGGCCGTATGACGGTATGTAATATGGCGATTGAAGCTGGTGCCCGTGCCGGCATGATTGCGCCTGACGAAACCACCTTTGCCTATCTGCAAGATCGTCCGATGACCCCAAAGGGCGAACATTGGGATAAGGCGGTCGCCTATTGGCGGAGCCTGCCGTCTGATGAAGGCGCCCGTTATGACAGTGAAATTGCCATGGCGGCTGAAGATATCGCGCCGACAGTGACCTGGGGCACCAGCCCAGAAGATGCCATTGCGATTAATGGGGTTGTGCCTGATCCAACAAAGGAAAAGGACCCAAGCAAGCGGGCAAAGATTGAGCGTGCCATCGAATATATGGGGCTTGAAGCTGGTCAGAAACTGACTGATATCAAAGTTGACACGGTGTTTATCGGGTCATGCACAAATAGCCGTATCGAAGATTTACGGGCGGCGGCGGCCTTGGCTGATGGGCGCACGGTGGCGGCTGGCATGCGGGCCATGGTTGTGCCGGGGTCTGGCTTGGTGAAAGAACAGGCCGAAGCTGAAGGGCTTGATAAGGTGTTTATCGCGGCTGGGTTTGAATGGCGCGAGCCGGGCTGTTCGATGTGTCTGGCGATGAATGCCGATAAGCTGACCGAGGGTGAGCGGTGCGCATCAACATCCAACCGTAATTTCGAGGGCCGTCAGGGCCGTGGTGGGCGCACCCATCTGGTTAGCCCGCAAATGGCTGTTGCAGCTGCGTTGGCAGGTCATCTTGCCGATGTTCGCGACATCTAAGTGAACGGAGCGATAAGATGCAAAAATTTGATCAATTGACCGGCGTTGCGGCGCCACTAGATATTTTAAATATCGACACGGATATGATTATCCCGAAACAGTTTTTGAAAACGATCAAACGGTCAGGCCTTGGCAAGAACCTGTTTGACGAAATGCGCTATGACCGTGACGGCAGCGAAATGGCCGATTTTGTGCTTAATCGGGCCCCTTATCGGCAGGCTGAAATTCTGGTAGCTGGCGACAATTTCGGCTGTGGGTCCAGCCGCGAACATGCCCCTTGGGCGCTTCTTGATTTTGGGATCCGCTGTGTGATTTCGACAAGCTTTGCCGATATTTTTTATAATAACTGTTTCAAAAACGGAATTTTGCCGATTGTCGTTTCGCCGGACGAACGTGATGCGTTGCTGGCGGATGCGGCAGATACTGAAAACCCAGAACTGTCGATTGATCTGGTTGCACAGACGATTCGGCGGCCAAACGGTGTAACCATCTCTTTCGAGGTGGATGCCTTTCGGAAAAAATGCCTGCTCGAAGGGCTGGATGATATTGGCTTGACCATGGAAAAAAGTGGCTCGATAGACGATTTCGAGGCAAACCGCACCCAACAACAACCGTGGCTGTAAGCATAGGGGAAATGTAATTATGGCGTCTAACCGCAAAGTAATGGTGTTGCCGGGCGATGGCATCGGTAACGAGGTCATGGCGGCAAATATGAAGCTGATTGACTGGCTGGCGAAACACCGCAGTCTGGGGTTTGATATATCTGAAGGGCTTGTTGGCGGGGCTGCGTATGATGTGCATGGCGTGCCGCTGACCGAAGAAACGCTGGCCGATTCAATGGCCAGTGATGCGGTTTTGTTTGGCGCTGTTGGCACACCAAAATATGATGGGGTGCCGTTTGAATTGCGTCCAGAGGCAGGGCTGTTGCGGTTGCGCAAAGAAATGGACCTGTTTGCCAATTTGCGCCCGGCGATGGTGTTTCCGGCTTTGGTAGAAGCCTCAACACTCAAGCCAGAAGTTGTGTCTGGTCTTGATATTATGATTTTGCGTGAATTATGTGGCGGCTCATATTTTGCTGAACCGCGTGGCATTGACGATCTTGGCGATGGCATCAAGCGCGGCTATGACACAAATGCTTACACCACGCCTGAAATCCAGCGTATTGGACGCGTTGGTATGGATTTGGCGCGCAAACGTAATGGCCGGCTGACGTCGGTGGAAAAAGCCAATGTGATGCATTCAGGCGTTTTATGGCGCGAAGTTATGACAGCCCTGCATGCGGCCGAAGGTGATGGCGTTGAGCTGAGCCACATGTATGCCGATAATTGTGCGATGCAACTGGTGCGTAACCCCAAGCAATTTGACGTGATTGTGACCGATAATTTGTTTGGTGATTTATTATCGGATTGTGCGGCCATGCTGACCGGCTCGCTTGGCATGTTGCCATCCGCCTCGCTTGGCATACCCGATCCTGAAACCGGCCTGCCAAAAGCCATGTATGAGCCTGTGCATGGATCAGCCCCTGACATTGCGGGTCAAGGGCTGGCCAACCCGCTGGCACAGTTTCTGAGTTTTGCCATGATGCTACGTTACAGCTTTGATCAAGCTGATGAAGCCGATTTGGTTGAAACCGCGGTGAATAATGCGCTGCAAAGCAAACGTACCGGCGACATCATGGCACCGGGATGCGAACAGACCG
>CAJWSS010000119.1:0-5049 GCA_913045915.1 uncultured Alphaproteobacteria bacterium
GCAACCGAGCTATTCTTTGTTCTGCGACAGCCATTTGGTTTGGTCTGGCATTCATCATCATGACCGCTTGTCGTGCTCGTTATCGACTGGCGCTGGCCCGTGTTGGCGGCATACTAGACCTGCCACAAACTGGCAATCTTGCTATTACCGGAGTTATCGCTAACACACTTTTTATTGACAGCTATCTTGTCAGCCCGCAAAGATTTGAACCGCAAGCCGCGGAGCCACCAAAAATTATATCTGCTCTGAAAAGCTTGAACCATGTCGACGCTGATGAGGATGCGGTCATGGCATCTTGATGGTATTACGGATATAGTTAGTTACTTTTTGACAAATTGCCCGTATTGGCAGATGGCGGCACACAAGTTGCCGCGCCCACTTTCCTGATGGCAAAAGCCTTGCTCGCCCCAACGCAACAAAAAACGGCAGCTATTTTAAAATTTCTGGCACGTGAGGGCGGCGGCGGCATTTCTTCCCATGCTAGCAATCAAAAAAGCTTGTTTCGCCACATATATGACTCTACCACTGAGCCAGCACCAACAATTTATTTCATGTTAACAAACCAGATGAATAATTGGATTTATTCCATATCACAAATTGGCAACTGGGACCTTGATACTGGCAAAGCCATTCCAGCAACTGGGAACGCCAACGGCTCAGCATTAACCTATGATGTGTTGCAATGCAAACTGATGGCGTCACCTTCTAAACTAAATTGTAATGGCCATATTTTTGATCTTCGTTCAGGCAAAGTCGATGACCAGTTGGAGCTTGATGGGGCAGTACGCACACGTCATGGGCGGCAAATTAGCGGGGTTACTTTTCCGGGCAATCAATTGAATATATTACGGATGGCCGAAATCGACCAAACACAACAATTTTACCTGCTGCACCGCGATTTATTTCAGTCAAGCTTTAACCAGCTGTTTCATTTAGGACGGGCTGACAGCGCTTTATTTGAGATGGTGTATGATGACTATCCACATGCACGGATTTTCCGGCTACAGACAAAATAGCACCTAGAAAAATTAGCTGATAATTTGCTCAAGCCGCTGACAGGGGGGGCTTGCCAAGCACCATGTCAGCGCCTTTTTCAGCGATCATCAACACCCCGGCATTTAAATTTGCAGACAGCATCGTCGGCATAATTGAGGCATCAATCACCCGCAAATTCTGCATGCCATGCACCCGAAGATTGTCATCAACAACCGCATGCGGATCCGTTTGCGGTGCCATCCGGCAGGTGCCCATCAGATGATAAACGGTGGTGCTACGCTGGCGCGCAATATCAAGAAGCTCATCGTCGCTCTGGACAGCATCGCCGGGGTAGGCCTCGTGGTCAAAATAAGGGGCCAGTGCCTCGGTCCGCATCAGCCGCCGCGATAATTTTATACCGGCCAACAATACCGCTTTATCTTCATCGGCAGACAGATAATTTGGTTGAATAATTGGCTTGTCAAATGGGTTCGCACTGCGGGCCTTCACCCAGCCCAGACTTTCCGGCCGCTGTTGCCATGTGGCCAAGGTAAACCCTGGTTCATCATCAAGCCACGCCTGCATACCTTCTTTATAGCTGGCTGGTGTAAAACTGATCTGCAGATCATTATTTTTAATCGCCTCATTCGAATGCCAGAAGCAATAGACCAGTGTTGGCCCTAATTCGAGAATCGATTGTTTGCCAACAAAATATTTGGCAATTTCACCAAGCAGGCGCGGGCCACGTGCCAGCTCGTTAATCGTGCGTACATTTTTGGCGCGGGCCGTCAGCCGGGTGCCATAATGATCGCGCAGATTTTCGCCCACACCCGGCAACGCATGTTTTACCTCTATCCCAAGGCTGTTTAATAATTCCGGATTGCCGATGCCGGAAAGCTGTAACAAATGCGGCGAATTAATGGTGCCACCAGACACAATCACCTCGCGCGCCGCATAGATTTTATGGATCGTTCCATTGGCACCGCCGCGCCGATAGGCGATGCCGGTTGCGCGTTTACCATCAAGAAGAATTTCGGTGGCATGGGCGTTGGTGATGACCGTTAAATTGCCACGTTTTTTCGCTGGTTTCAGGAAGGCGCGGGCCGCACTCATACGGATTTTGCCAGTCGATGTGCGCTGGACATAGGATGTGCCAAGCTGGGTCTCGCCATTATAATCCGGGTTGCGCGGAATACCGAGGCTGGCGGCCCCTTCGATAAAGGCCTCGCATAAGGGATCGCGCCAGCCCAGATTAGTGATGGTCATTTCACCTGTTTTGCCGCGAAACTTGTCATCACTTTGATCCTGATGTGACTCATAACGCTGAAAATAGGGCAATATATCATCATATCCCCAGCCTTTATTGCCGCGTTGCGCCCAGACATCAAAATCCATTCTTTGGCCGCGGTTAAAGATCAGCCCATTGATCGAACTTGACCCGCCAATAACCTTGCCGCGCGGGGTCGGGATGCTACGTCCATTGGTGCCCTCGCTTGGTTCCGATTGATACATCCAGTTCACATTCGGGTTAACCAGTGTCTTCATAAAACCTGCAGGAATATGAATAAACGGGTGCCAATCATTTGGCCCAGCTTCCAAAACGCACACCCGATAGCGGCCACAGGCGGTCAATCTATTCGCCAAAACACACCCAGCTGAACCAGCACCAACAATAATATAATCAAACTGGTCAGCCATGATCGCCTATATCCTGATTGTTTGTCTAAAAGCCATTTTTTGGTTATGCGGTCCATATTGGCCAAACCCGTGGCTGTTGCCAAGCCCCAGAGTGATGTTTGCATGAACAATCAAGACAAGCGCCGCTAACGGCCTTGTAAGGAAACGCGGCAAGATCACTTGCAAATCACATCACTTCCTTGGCATGATATTTCGCCTTGGGTTTGGCTGTGTATTGATGCGGACCAGCCTGTTAAAATGGACAAGCAATGTCAGCTATCAGTTTACATGATTGTTACACGCAAGATGTTGGGCGGGCCTTTGCCACCGGCACGCAAGCACTGGTGCGGTTGCTTCTTGAACAAGCCCGGCAAGATCGACAAGCCGGGCTCAACACCCGCGGTCTGGTATCGGGCTATCCCGGATCACCACTTGGCGGGCTGGATCATGAACTTCACCGCGCCAAATCATTTCTGGACACTGACGGCATCTTATTTCAGCCAGCGGTTAATGAAGAATTAGCCGCGACTGCATTATGGGGCAGTCAGCATATTCACCTATATGATCAACCTGATATCGATGGTGTATTTGGTCTGTGGTATGGCAAAGGGCCGGGGCTTGACCGGTCGCTTGATGCCTTGCGCCATGCCAATATGGGTGGCGTTTCTCGCTATGGCGGGCTGGTGTTTGCTGTTGGTGATGATGCCACCGGGAAATCATCAACTGTGGCCTATCAATCAGAACAAACATTGATCGCGGCTGGGGTACCATTTTTCTATCCACGGTCGGTGCATGATATCATCCCGATGGGGCTACAGGCCTTTGCATTGTCACGGCATGCCGGCTGTTGTGTTGGGCTGAAAATAGTTGTCGATACTGCAGATACCAGCGCGATCATTGATCTAGGTGCACGCCCCCGTCTGACCGAAGCAGACGATGACACCCGCCCGGTCTATATCGGCAAACATGATGCCGCTTTGTTGCGCGAGTCACGATTATATGATGTGCGTTTGCCAGCGGTCACAGATTTTCAAATACGGCACGCAATCAATCATTGCATCAGCCCAGACCCGAAACAGCCGGCAACAAATAGCGGCAAACTTGGCATAATCGCAGTTGGCAAAGCTGTTCTAGAAGTGATCGAAGCACTCACAAGTTTAGGCGCGGCGCAGTATACCGACCGAGGTATTGGGCTTTTATCTATTGGCATGCCATGGCCCATCGCCCCGCAAATTCTGACCGATTTTGCATCGCGATATGATGAAATTCTGGTGGTTGAAGAAAAACGACCCATTGTTGAAGACCAGCTGGCACGCGCCGTGGTAAATATAGAAAAGCGGGGCGTTATTTCCGGCAAACACTGTCCGCAAGGCACGCCGCTGATCCCCCAAACCGGAGAATTAAGCCATAAACTTCTGTGCGAAGTCATTCATGCACGCGCCGCAAGTCACGCGATTCAATTGGATGCCATATCCGTGACTGAACAGCCCGAAAACCTGCCCACCATTGCCACACGTACACCTTGGTTTTGTGCCGGCTGTCCGCATAATTCCAGCACCAAACTCCCTGATGGTGAAATCACCGGCATGGGTATCGGGTGCCATTCGATTAGTGGGTTTTTAACACCCGACGCGATCACCAACTATACGCAAATGGGGGGCGAGGGGGCGTTCTGGATTGGCCGAGCCCCATTTTCCAGCCATCAGCATAGTTTTCAAAATATGGGTGATGGCACCTACGCTCATTCAGGTTATCTAGGAGTCCGCGCCGCCGTTGCCGCCGGGGTCAATATGACCTTTAAACTGCTGTATAATGGCGCTGTTGCGATGACCGGTGGTCAGGCGGTTAGCGGCGGTCAGACACCATGGATGATATCCGCCCAACTTGCCGCCGAGGGTGTGCGCGATATTGCCATTGTCACTGATCAGCCAGATGCATTTCCAGCTGACGCTGTTTGGGCCAAAAATGCCAAAATCTATCACCGCCACGAGCTGATGGATGTACAAAATCGGTTAAAAACAATCAAAGGCGTCACTGCACTCATTTATGTGCAAAGCTGCGCCACCGAATTGCGGCGTGGTCGCAAGCGCGGCACCATTGCTGATCGTGCTGAAACCATTGTAATCAATGATGCCGTGTGCGAGGGCTGTGGTGATTGTGCTGAAAAATCAAATTGTGTTGCGGTGAAACCGCTTTGGCGCCCAGAAGGTGATAAAAAACAAATTGATCCTTCGCTATGCAATAAGGATTTTTCCTGCATCAACGGATTTTGTCCAAGCTTTGTGACGCTGACCGGGGCCAGCCAGCCCCAGCCAAAACAAATTGGTTTGCCGGATCACATTACCTTGCCAGAGCCGACATTGCCATCAGGCATCAGCAATATATTTATTGCGGGCA
>CAJWSS010000120.1:0-4919 GCA_913045915.1 uncultured Alphaproteobacteria bacterium
AAAATAAACAACGATAATAATCTGACAAACATCAGCTTTGTCCGGCGGCATGCTGTACAAAAATGGCCACCAGCCGGTTCACCGCCCGGTCAAGATCGTGCCGGCGTTGGGCGGCCGCCAACCAAGGCTCCAGCCCGTCAAGCCCGGCAGATGACCAGAGGGTCGCGGCGGCAAAAGCCGCATCGAAATCTGCATTGTCCAATGCCGTTTCAAATGATGCCAAAACCGTTTCTGGCTGATCACTGCCGCCACCTGTGCGGCGCAACTGGATCAAATTGGCAAGCCGCGCTCGTGCCTGTTCCAATAATCCAGATCCGTCTTCTGCCTTATTCAGACTTTGCACCATCGGCGCCAACTGCAGACGGCCAAGACTGAGAAGATCAGCCCGCGCCGCCACCGGTGCCTGTGCCGCCATGGATATGATATCGCGATCAGCCGGGTCTATGTCCGGCCATTGCAACGCATCAAACACACCAACCCATATGTCTAGATGGCGCCCAGCAAGATTTTCGGCCAGCAAACCAGCCGCCGCTAACAGCCCAATCTGGGTCTTGTCAAACCCGTCTTGTTCGGCAGACCCATCAGGCAAAGCCGGTGTCACACTTTGGTTTGCGCCCGCCGCTTCAAGCGCCGCCAGCCGGGCAATTACATCATCTAGACTGGTCTTGTTTGATCCATCTGTTTCGGCTGGATCAGCCAACGAGGATGGTGCCGGCATATCTACGCCCTTTGCCGCTGTCGTGTTGGCAAGTTGCTGTTGTAGTGAAGCATAATCATTCGCATTTCGCGAGATTAGCGCCGCAAGATTATCCAGCCGCTGATGAAGCTGGGCAAGGTCAGCCTGATCAGCAGTCTTCGTAACGGGGCTTGGCTCAGGCTGGTCAGATACGACCAAATCGGCGGTCTGCCGATAGGTGACAACAGATACCGCCAGCGCCAGCAACGCCACCACAACAGCGATTCCAGCGATCACCAAGGCCACACTCTGGGACGCCACCATTGTTGACCGGCGGCGGTGTTGATCTGTTGATGTCTGGTTTTTTGAGGTGGCGGCTGTGTCAGAAGACGGCACAGACCCTGCCGCGGCCGGTTTTTCAACAGCCGCCCCATCTATCACCTCAGCTTTGGGTTTGGCTGTTGCCTGCCGCGCAGAGCCTTTTGTTTTGTCAGATGATTTTTTTGGTTCAGCCATGTGCCGGTCCAGCCTGCAGGGGGTGGCAAAAAATTTACGTTACAAATTTACATTCAGTAGGCGCTATTAAACCTCATGACCGGGCAACATGCTAGTTGATTTACAACGCAAACGGCAACATACCACGCCGGCGATGCAGTAATGTGGCTATGGCCAAAAGCCGGCTACGGCGTGGTGCCTTTGCCACAATGATATCGGCCCATCCTGATCCGGCGGCGGCGGCAATCGACGCGCTACCAGCAATCACCGTAACGATTTTGCGTTGGTCCGCACATTCTTGGCTGTCCAGCATCTGTGAAAACAATGTCATTGACCGTGCTGACATGGCCACCACGGCGGCAGATGAACAAGCCGCGAGCCGGGCCAGCAAGTCAGCGGCGTGATTTGCCGTTGGCGTCATTGCGTAGACGGGTATCTGCTGGACCGCAAATCCAAATTCAGCAAGGCGGCTAGCGATGTCAAAGCTGATTATGGTGGCACGGGGCCATAATATTTTACCAGCGTCTTGGCGCAGATCAGCCGTCAGTATTGACAGCAATCCCTTGCCATCGCCGGGGCCACTTACCACCCGGTCAAACCCGGCTTGCCGAGCGGCCAGTGCGGTGCTGCGCCCCACCGCATATACTGGCAATGATCGCAATGACTCATCTTTGGATAAATTTGCAAGCGCCGTAACCGCGTGGCGGCTGGTAAAAATAATGGCTTGAAAGAATGCCGCATCTGGCAGGCTAAATGGCTGTTGTTCGGCGTGCATCACCGGCACTGCCATGGCGGGCACCTGATAACGCTGTAGCCAGTCAACATCACGGCTAGCATCAGGTTCTGGGCGTATAGTGATGATAAAATCAGCCATGGTCTTTTATCGCAGATATATTATGCGCCCACAATGCGGCATCACAGCCATGGCGTCAGGCAAGAAAATCCCGACCACCAGCCATCTCCAGCAATTTTGCCCCAACCGCTTTGCCAAGCGCCTCGGCATCCGCGGCAGGTGCGTCCATCTCAAACCGATGTGCCGCCTGTCCATCTGTGCTCAAGATCATGCCATCAAGCGTCAGCAAATGGTCACCATGTAATCTGGCACTGGCGGCAATGGGTGTCTGGCAAGACCCATCAAGATAGGCCAATAAGGCGCGTTCTGCCGTGACTTCCGCCAGACTGTGCGGGCAGGTCAGCGCCGCGACCACATCTTTCACTGCCGCACTTCGTTCGTCAAATGGCGTGCGAATTTGCACAGCAAGCGCCCCTTGTGCCACCGCAGATGGCATAATGGCTGGGTCAATCGGGCTGTGGGCAACATCAAGACCAAGCCGTTTTATGCCCGCCACGGCCAGAATAATGGCATCAAATTCACCTGTTTCCAGCAGGCTTAACCGGCGGTTAATATTGCCGCGGATCAATTTAATCTGCAGATCCGGGCGATGATGCAGCAAAATTGCCGCCCGCCGTACCGATGCTGTGCCAATACAGGCCGCTTGCGGCAATTCATCAAGCGACTGATACGCCCCGACAAGTGCATCGCGGCGGTCTTCGCGTGCCAACACCGCGCCAATTTCTGTATGCGGCGCAAAATGCGCTTCCATGTCTTTCATTGAATGAACAGCAAGATCCGCTTCGCCGCCAAGCAATGACCGTTCAAGCTCTTTGATAAACAGACCCTTGCCACCAGCGTCAACCAATGGGCGGTCAAGAATACGATCACCCGAAGTGGTTACCGGGCGCACCGTCACCGCGGTCGGTGCCAAGGCCGCGCATACCATCTCCGTCTGCGCCATGGCTAATTGCGAAGCGCGGCTGGCCAACCGCAAGGGCGCGGCATCAAATATAGTGGCGTGATCTGTCATAGTTGCCATGTCTACTCACCCACACCCCAATTTGCAAAGTGAAAAACCATCTTAGATGATGAATTGGCAACAGCACTGGCATCTGGCCCCAGCTTCAGATATGGTGGCAATGCGCAATTTTCTGGAAACATACTCGCATGGCAGACCGCCCCTATATCATGCTTGGCATTGAGAGCAGCTGTGACGAAACGGCGGCGGCGATCATTGGCAGTGATAAAACCATCTTCGCAAATGAAATTGCCTCACAAATGGCGAAGCACGCTGAATATGGCGGGGTTGTGCCAGAAGTGGCCGCACGTGCCCATCTTGAAGCCATTGATATGGTGATCAATCAGGCCTTGCAAACTGCCGGGATTGAACTGGCAGATATTGATGCCTTTGCCGCCACCGCCGGCCCCGGCCTGATTGGCGGGGTGGCGGTCGGTACGGTAACGGCAAAAGCACTCGCGGCGGCACGCCAGCGCCCCTATTATGCGGTTAACCATCTTGAAGGCCATGCGTTGAGCGCAAGACTGGCCGATTCGATAGAATTTCCCTATTTGTTATTGCTGGTGTCTGGTGGTCACACACAATTATTGGCCGTTGCTGGCCCCGGGCGCTATCACCGCTATGGCACGACAATGGATGATGCCGCCGGCGAGGCTTTTGATAAATGCGCCAAAATTATGGGGCTTGGCTATCCGGGTGGCCCGGCCATCGAAGACGCGGCGCGCCAGGGTGACGCCAAAGCGATTGCGCTTCCCCGCCCGCTGAAAGGCGCTGATCACTGTCATTTTTCCTTTTCCGGACTGAAAACGGCGCTCGCCAACCGGCTGAAACAGCTTGGCGGGGTTGAGCAGGCACCGCTTCATGATTTGGCCGCCAGCCTGCAAGCGGCCATTGCCGATTGCCTTGCCGATCGTAGCCAGCGGGCAATGCAACAATTTATCGATGACTACCCAGCAGATTATTCAGCCACACCGCCAGTGCTCGTCATTGCCGGCGGGGTGGCCGCAAATAAATATATATATGCACGGCTTGCCGACACCGCGGCAAAAAACGGCTTTCGCCTGTCTGTGCCGCCAGCCGCCCTATGTACCGACAATGCCGCCATGATCGCTTGGGCGGCCCTTGAACGGCATCACCAAAATACGGCTGATTCGGATGATTTTGACTTTGCCCCACGGCCGCGCTGGCCACTTGACGGCAAGGCCGCCCCCCCACCCGGACGCGGGGTGCGCGCATGAGTGCGATTGTCGTTATTGGCGGGGGTAGTTGGGGTAGCGCCATTGCCAGTAGCCTGCAACGGGCACAACAGCCTGTTACGGTTTTGGCCCGCAATCAGCAAACCGTCGATATGCTGGCACAAGGGTATTGTCCAAGACTGCCTGATTGCGCACCGATTGCCCCGCTTGCGGCCACCACCGATCATACATGCCTTGCCGCCGCCACAATGATTTTTGTGGCCGTGCCGGTACAGGCGAACGCCGAGAGTTTTGACCTAATAAACACCCAGCAGGCCGGATCAAAACCAGCGATTGTGGCGTTATGTGCCAAGGGCATTGTGGGTGACGATCAGGCGGACGCCATGTTACTGACCAAATTGGCACACACAATGATGCCGCGGCATGAGGTTGCCGTGTTTTCTGGGCCAAGCTTTGCTGATGAAGTGTTTTCTGGCTTGCCGGCGGCCCTTGTTGCGGCCGGTAGAGATCGCGCCACCAAAACCATACAAGATGCTTTTGAAGGCAGTAATTTGCGGATCTATCGCAATACAGATTCGGTTGGTGTTGCGTTGGCTGGCGCGATGAAAAATGTGATTGCCATTGCCGCCGGATGTGCTGTTGGGCTTGGCCTTGGCGACAATGCAAAAGCCGCTATTTTGACCCGCGGTCTGTCTGAGA
>CAJWSS010000121.1:0-4911 GCA_913045915.1 uncultured Alphaproteobacteria bacterium
GCCCTCGTGCTTGGGGGGCAGCGCGGTCGCGGTCGCGTTTGATGCTTATCCCTATACTATGTTTTTGTCTTTTCCATTTTGTCTGATCTGGATTTATTACGGTTGGTTCCATACCGAGCCCCAGCTCAAATGGATCAATGCCATTTTTTGGGCATTTATGGGTTTGGCATTATGCGTTATTTCGGGTGGGCGTAATTTGGTTTGGTATCATCTGATGTGCCGCTTGGCTGATTGATCTGCTTGCATTATGGCGCCGCTTGCCCGTAGCCTGTCATCCAGCATGAACGGCGAGGAGTAGCGCAATGACACCACCCACGATCAGGCCGCTGACGCCAGATGATTATGATCAATGGCGGCGGCTCTATCAGGGTTATGCCGATTTTTATCAGGTGGCCTTAACCCCAGATGGGGTGCAGACCACTTGGTCTTGGTTGATCGATGCCGGGCATGTCTGCACCGGGTTGGTGGCCGAACAATCGGGGCAGTTGGTTGGGTTTGCGCATTTTCGCGGCATGCCCAGCCCTTTGCGCGGGCAAATGATCGGGTTTTTGGATGATTTGTTTGTGGTGCCAGAAAATCGGTCTGGCGGGGCGGCGGCGGCGCTGATCAAAGCGGTGCAGGCCGCGGCCAAGGCCGAGGGCTGGGGCGTTATGCGCTGGATCACCCGCGAAAATAATTATCGGGCCCGCGGCCTGTATGACAAGCTGGCCGAAAAAACTGATTGGGCGCTGTATGAAATGGCGGCAAAATGATCGGCACCTTGCCATCATGGGCGGCCCCTTTTGGCGTTGGCTTTGCGCTTAGTTTTTCCTTGATATTGGCGATTGGTGCGCAAAATGCCTTTGTTTTGCGGCAAGGGCTGATGCGCCAGCATGTGGGGGCGCTGGTGTTGTTTTGCGCGCTGTCAGATGCCCTGCTGATCATTATTGGTGTCGGCGGGGTGGCCCCTTTTATGGCGCAATGGCTGATGTCAGTTGAACAATGGTTATTTGCTGGTGCGGCGCTCTGGCTAGGGGCATATGGGTTGATGCGCGGCCATGATGCGTGGCGGGGGCATGCCGTATTACAAGCTGGCGAGGCCACGCAAAATGGGTTGATGACAACGCTGGCGATGGCGGCGGTGCTGACATTTGGCAACCCGCACGTCTATCTAGATACCATGGTGTTGATTGGCACGGTATCGCTACAATTTGAAGCGCAGGCCAAAATCGCCTTTGCGGTTGGTGCCGCCACTGCCAGTTTTGTGTTTTTTGCCGGGCTTGGCTATGGGGCGGCGGCCTTGTCAGGGATTATGAAACGCCAAAATGCGTGGCGCATACTGGATGCGGCGGTGGCGGTGGTGATGCTGGGGTTGGCCTTTGGCATGGCACGGGCAGGCGGCTGGCTGTGATCGCGGGCGGCGCTTAAAAAACACTGCCGGGCCGGGCTAATCGTCTAAATCTTCGGCCAGAACGGTGATTTGTACATGGTAACAAGTGTCCCCATCCTCATCATCGCGAAACACAACGCCGATAAATTCATCCTCCAGCATCAATTCGGCTGAATCATCCTTATTTTCGCGGCGGGCCAGCGTCAATTTATGATTGCCAAAACGCTGTCGCAGAAAACGTTGGACTTTTGCGGTATCACTGACATTCATTAAGATGGTTCCTTATTGCATTGCGGGTATGACGAACACGACTACCTGATGCAACGCTATCTGGCAAGCATATGTCATGATTTTGTTTTGAAATTTCCTATGCGTGCCGGGCCATTTGCCCACCATGTGCCGGCCAATGAGGGCGGGTGGCAATATCGCGTGTTTGACAGGCACTGCACCGCATATGATGGCCAATTTCCGGGATGGGATATAACGGGCCAAGCGTGGCGATCAATATGGCTGGGTCAAGCGCCGCATTATGACCACATCGATTGCACCAGCAAAAGACAAGCAGACCATCTTGTTGCATGTCGGCAAGGGTGGCCGGCTGTAGCGGTTCAGATTTGGCAGTATCAAGCGATTTATACCAGCCCATAGGCCCTCCATGCATTTTATGATCTATTTGTTCACTATTTGTTCTAATTTAGGATTAACTAATTAAATTGGCAAGAGGCAAAATAACATGCGCGCCATATGGCAATATGTGAGGTGACGGGGATAGGGCTGGTGTTAGCCAGATACCAGCCGTGGCAGGCGGTTAAAATAGCCAATGATGTCAGTCAGTGAGCTGGCTTTGAGCAGGGTTTTTTGACGGTCCCGCAAAATGAATCTTGCTGATTCCTTTGGGTGTCGCTGTTGTTTTTCGATTACAAAAAGCGGTGTTTCATGCGTGTGGCGAAAGATAGAAAAAGTCGCATTTCCGGGCATTTGGTCAATCGCATAGTCACGCCATTCGCCACTGGCAACGCGAGTACTGTAGGTCGCTAGAATTAGCCCTAGTTCATCACGATTGAAGAACAGAGGTTTACGCAGTTTTTTTGGGCTTGTGATGCGGTGCATGGGGTCTGTAACGTTAAGATTTTCTGGTAGCTGTTTTCACTATTTCAAGCTATGTTGGGGCACCGAGCCGCCAAGGTCAATAAAGCACTGGCGTTTTGGCTTGAAGAATTGCTAGTAGATGAGACCGTCAGGACGTGTTTTGGCGCTTTTTGCTGGTATTGTTGCAAGGCTGGACTAAACCGGCCAACTTCCATGGATTACAGATAGATTAATGGCTGATATTTTTGACGAAGTTGATGAAGAGCTTAAACGCGACCAAATGCAGGTGCTTTGGGCGCGCTATGGCAAATATCTGATTGCTGCTGTGTCGATTGTGGTGCTTGGGGTTGCGGCCCGTCAGGGCTATGACGCGTGGCGGGCCAATAAGGCTGAAAAAGCGGCGACGGCGTATCTCCAGGCATTGCAGGCGGATGATCTCGTAACCGCCATGGTCGATGCGGACGATGATTTGACAGCGGGGTATCAGATGCTGTCCCGCTTCCGTGTTGCCGCTGGGTTGGCCGCCAAAAAAGATTTTGTGGCTGCTGAGGCGGCTTATCTGGCGCTTGCTGGCAATGTCGATATTGGTCCATTATATCAGCAAGCTGCGCTGCTGCTATCAGTGATGAATGCACCCGATGACCGCGATTTGGCTACCTTGCGCGAACGGTTGGGGGGGCTTGAAGGGGCCGCCGGCCCGTTGCAGGCAATGGCTATGGAGCAGGCCGCAGGCGTGGCCCTTCGGGCTGGTGACCGGGCGGCAGCGCTGGCTAAATACCAAGCCTTGTCTGGTCTTGCTGAAATTCCGGCTGATATGCGGCAGCGCGCCAGCCGTTTGGTAGATATTTTGGATGGTTAACGCTCCATGTTGCCTGTGGCGGCCGTGACAATCTGGCCGGTTGGCCTTGTTGGTGTTGCCGTTATCGGAAAAGGGCTAGGTTATGGGGCAGTGAGATGACAATGCTTGTGCCTATCAAGATGATACCTTTTAATATGACAACTGACGGCGAGTATCCGACCGTTTTCCGCAAATTTTGCCGTGCTCTTGGCTGCATCGTCGCTACCGCCGCCCTCTTCATTTTGGCCGCTTGTTCGGGGCCTGAAGTGATCTTGGACGGTGAACGGGCCACCATTATCAAACAACAAGATACGATCAAGGTGAATGACGGCGCGCGTGGCGAGGGGGCCGGTTTACTGGCACCGATGGACGTGGTCAAGGCCAGTCACCCCGGTCTGAATGCTGGCCATGCCGGCGGTAATATCAAAGTGGGGTTGCCGTTCCAGAAGCGCTGGGACGCCAGGATTGGCGGTGCTGGCAGCGATGTAACTGATCTCGCAACACCGGTTGTTGTGAACGATTACGTGGTCACGGTAGCCCCGTCGGGCGTGGTCTCAGCCTTTGCGATCGATTCAGGTAAATTGGTTTGGCAGGTCCCTATTGACGTGGTCACTGATGACCCACTTCCAGGCACTGCAGGCGGGGTCGCGGTTGGTGATGGCCGAATATTTGCCCATGCAGGTGGTCGGTCTCTGGCCGCTATTTTGACAGAAAGCGGCAAACTAATTTGGTCGATCAAATTGCCGGTAGCGTTGCGTGGTGGACCAACCATAATCGGCAGCAAAGTGGTCGTTGTGACCGACATTGACGGCACTCTTCATGCATATAGTGCTGAGGAGGGGGCGCTGTTGTGGGAGAGAGCAGGTTTGCCTGTCACTACCCTTGTTTACGGAGCACCATCACCTGCTTTTGCCAATGGCACAATTGTTGTGGCGGGCTATGGTGGCGATATTACGGCGCTTGATGCCGACACAGGTCAGGTTATCTGGACGGACACCTTGGCAGCGGTCAATCCGCGGACACCCTTGCAGAGCGTCGGTGATATCACCGGTCATCCGGTGCATGACGGCGGTATGATTTTGGCGGTCAATCAGGCCGGTCAATTTGTGGCGTATAATGCCCGGTCTGGGCTATTAATTTGGGACTTGCCATTGGCGTCGATCCAAATGCCATGGATTGCCGGCAAGACGGTTTTTATTGTTACCATTGATGGACGGCTTTATGCGATTCGCCGCATTGATGGTGCGATAAGGTGGGTCACCGCATTGCCTGGAGCGTTACCGCCAGATGTTTTGGTGTCAGAAAATGCGGTGCGCTATGTGGGACCGTTTGTTGCTGGAAGCCAGGTCCACGTGATTACCGATAATGGTCGACTCTATTCATTCAACCCCGATACCGGCAAGGCCGTTGGTGATTACCAGGTCGGACATCGGGTAGTTACCTTACCGCAATTTGCCAAGGGCAAGATGTTTTTGTTGAATAATAACGGTAGGTTGACTGCCTTTGATTAATGGCCAAGAGAGCCTGATGCCTGTTACTTTTGCTATTGTCGGCCGGCCTAATGTTGGCAAATCGACCTTGTTTAACGCATTGACCAATGGCGGTATCGCTGCGG
>CAJWSS010000122.1:0-4876 GCA_913045915.1 uncultured Alphaproteobacteria bacterium
TGAGGCGGCTGGTGCGCGCCGGGTATTTTTGATTGAAGAGCCAATGGCGGCGGCGATTGGGGCGAATTTGCCGGTGACTGAACCGTCTGGATCGATGGTGGTCGATATTGGTGGTGGCACGACCGAGGTTGCCATTCTATCGCTCGGTAATATAGTTTTTGCAACCTCTGTTCGTGTTGGTGGTGATAAAATTGACGAAGCCATTATTGCTTACATGCGTCGCACCCATAATTTATTGGTTGGTGAGAGCACTGCCGAGCGGATCAAAAAAACCATTGGAGTGGCGCGAAAACCAGAGAAAACTAACGGGAATAAGATAGAGGTGCGGGGCAGGGATCTTGTTAACGGTGTGCCGAAAGAAATCGGTGTATCTGAAGCGCAAGTTGCTGATGCAATATCAGATCCGGTTCGTCAGATTGTTGAGGGTGTCAAAATGGCACTAGAGCAGGCACCGCCAGAGCTTGCGGCAGATATTGTTGAAAAAGGTATTGTGATGACTGGAGGAGGTGCTCTGCTTCGTGATATCGATGGGGTTTTGCGTGACGCAACTGGACTGCCGATCTCAATAGCAGAGGAACCATTGAGCTGTGTCGCGCTTGGCACCGGGCGTTGCTTGGAAGAGCTCAAAACGCTTCGGAACGTCCTGATCGGCGCCTGAGGCAAGAAAATAAGGGTGGAGACACATCATGCGCGCGTCTGATAAAATAAAGGTCAGACAGCGTCGCTTTGCACATGTTGCCCTCATTCTCATAAGTTTTTCGTTAATGTTTGTCGGTAAGGCAGATCTTGTTGTGTTGCGGGACGCGCGCATGGGTGGCAATGATTTTCTGGCACCGGTCATTGATTTTGTCTCGGCCCCGATCCGCGGTGTGGAGACAATGGCAGATGGGATTCGCACGGTGGCATCGCTACGTGCGGAAAATGTTAGGTTGCAGGCAGAAAATGATTTGTTGCAACGTTGGCGTCGACGGGCAGAAATTCTGGAAAGTGAAAACCAGCAATTGCGCAGTGTGACCGGCACTGTGTCCCCCGAAAACCGCAGATTAATCACTGCCCGTGCAGTGACCGCGCCGGGGGGCAGTTTTATGCACACGGTTTTGGTTGCCATTGGTGATGAAGAAGGGGTTGCCGCCGGTGATCCGGTGATCACTTCAAATGGCCTTGTCGGGCTTGTCTATGAGGTGGGGCGCGCTTATGCGCGGGTGTTGATGATCAGTGATATCAATGCCCGCATTCCGGTGATGCTGGCATCATCGTCTTGGCCCGGTCTGACAATGGGCCGAAACAGTGACTATCTGGAACTTGCATTTCTGCCTGCTGAAGCTCAGCCAGCCATTGGTGAATTGGTGCTGACATCTGGTCATGGCGGTATTCTGCCGGCTGGTTTGGCGGTTGGGCGGGTTGAGCGGGTTGATGGTGATTATGTGCAGGTGCGCCCGGCTGTTGATTTTCGCAATCTTGGCTATGTATCTATTCTGATTGGCGGCACCGAGGGGGTTGATAGATCTGATTTGTCACAAGACAGCTTCTTCACACCGCTTCCTGTTGAAGACGATAAACGGCTACTCAAAGGGCTGAATGCGTCAGGGACAAGGCAATGAAAGACCAACAATCCTATTTCGAAAAAGCTGATTTTCAATCCGACTTGCCCAAACAATTTTTGATCATGTTTGTTGGCATCGTTCTTGTGCTTTTCGAGGTTGGACTGGCGCAATGGCCGTTTTTCTATGGGGCATCACCGTTTTTATCATTGATATTTATGTATTTTATCCTGATTTATCATGATGAGTTGATGCCCATTATCACTGTATTCATGATGGGTCTGATTGCCGATCTGTTAATGTCAGATATTTTGGGTGGGCGGGCTACGTCTATGATGCTGTTATCCTATGCCATGCGCATGGGGATTCTGCGGCTTCAACAAAGTGAATTCATGGATTTATGGCTGGGATTTGCGGTGTCTTGTGCGGCTGTCACTCTGTTTCAATTAATCGTCTTTAGTTCGATCAATCTGGCGGTGCCGGCACTTAGACCCTTGATGTTTCAAGTTGGGTTTACGCTTGTTTTATTTCCCATCGGGTTTGTCATGATGTTTTCGATCCAGCGATTGTTACAGACTTTAAAGGTGGTGCGATGAGACGCGGCAAGGAAAAAGACCTCCGCCGGATTATGTCACGCCGCGGTTTCGTGCTGGCGGGTGCTGCAGTCACGATGACCGGATTTTTGGGGGCGCGCCTCTATTATCTGCAGGTCGCACAAACCAGCCGTTATCAGCGCCTTTCTGACCGCAATCAGTTTGATGTGCGGGTCGTGGCACCTGCGCGCGGCCGGCTTTTTGACCATAAAATGCGCTTGGTGGCTGGTAATGCCGAATCTTTTGAATTACGCATTACGCCGCTATATGCCCGTAATTTACGCAACACGCTTGATCTGTTGGCATCCATTGTGGAGTTATCAGAGGCACAAAAAGACTATGTGTTGGCCACCGCCAAGACATTGCCATCATTTCGCGAAATCACCGTGCGGGACGATTTGTCTCAAAGAGAGTTGGCGCGGCTTGCCGTGCGAAGCGCGCTATTGCCCGGGGTGAGTTTTGGCAAATCCTTGCGCCGGATATATCCGCAAGGGGCATTGACCTGTCATATCACCGGCTATGTATCGCCGGTGACCCAGCGCGAAATTGAAAAAGATAAATCGCTTGAAATTTTGCCAACATTAGGCACTGGGAAAACCGGTGTCGAATACATGTTTGAACGGAATTTAAGAGGCATGCCGGGGCGTGAAAAAATTGAGGTAAACGCAACGGGCAGGCCAATTAAAGTGTTGAATGATGTGCCATCTGAGGCCGGCAGTGATGTCCGGCTGTCAGTCGATATTGGTGTGCAGCTTCATGCGTCTGAAAGATTGCGGCGTGGACGCTGGGAACAGGTGGCGCTTGGCAGTCACGAGGTGCAAGCCGCACTGGCTGATGACGCAGAGCTTCAGGCACATCTGGCTGTTGGCGATGAAATGATTTTGCTTGATGGCAATGGCCGCTTGGTCCCGGCAGAGTCAGGCGCCGCGGTGGTAATGGATATTCATACAGGCGAGATTATCTCTCTGGTTTCAGCGCCTATGTTTGACCCGAATTTATTCACCGGCAAATTGCTAAATCGTGACTGGCGCCGCATCAATGAACATCCACGTCGTCCGCTTTTGAACCGCGTGACCTCTGGTCTTTATGCGCCGGGATCAACATTTAAAATGGTTGTTGGTCTGGCCGCGTTAGAAGCTGGTGTGATCTCGGAAAATACAGAATTTTTCTGCAAAGGCGTGCGTGAGCTTGGCGATAGTGTTTTCCACTGTTGGCGCAAAGGTGGGCATGGCACAATGAATATTGTGTCTGCGCTGGAACAATCTTGTGATGTGTATTTTTACGAAATTGCCCTGAAAACCGGCATTCAAAAAATACGTGATATGGCCTTGCGTTTGGGCTTGGGCGATGTGACTGGTGTCGATTTACCGGGCGAAAAAAGCGGTATCATCCCCAGCCATGAATGGAAATTAGCGACGAAGGGAACGGTCTGGACGCCCGGCGAAACCGTTGTTGCAAGTATCGGTCAGGGCTATGTGCTGACAACACCGATGCAGCTTGCAGTCATGACGGCGCGCATTGCCAATGGCAAAGAGGCGGTGGTGCCATCTTTGCTGTCTGGGTCAAATCGGACTGGCCAGAATTTTGCGCCGCTTGATATTTCTGAAGCGGCCCTTGCGGTGATCCGCCGCGGGATGTCTGCGGTGTTATATGGGGGCGCGGGTACTGCCAATCGATATAAATTGAGTAAAAAATACGGCGGCATGGCTGGCAAAACAGGTACCGTGCAGGTCAAACGGATCACGCTGGCACAACGAGAAAAAGGCATCACCAAAAATATTGACCGGCCATGGGCCGAACGTGACCATGCTTTATTTGTCGCCTATGCCCCGGTGAAAAATCCACGATACGCCATTTCAGTGGTTGTTGAACATGGGGGCAGTGGATCATCAACAGCGGCGCCGGTTGCACGCGATATTCTGGCAAAGACGATTGCCGAACGGGGTCTTGCATGACTTTGTGGCGTATTTTGTTCCGCATTCCGTGGCATATCCTACTGATTTCGGCGGTGCTTGTTGCTGTGGGCGCAATGGCGAAAGCGCGAAGCATATCCGCAGCACGGGCAACATTAGCCGCAGCAGAGATAGCCTCTTGGAATTTCGAGGCGAGCCGCCAAGCAGGGGTGGAGGGAACATCGCGGTTGTTAATTACGTCATGCAGAGCTTCGCCAAAAGATGCGTAAGTGATCTGCTCTTGTGCAAGCAAGTTGGCAAGGCCAATAAAGCCCATACCAACCTGACGATCATCTTTAGGGTTGAGGTATTCACCTGAGTCCTGAACGCCCGTCTTGGCGTGCAGAGCTACAAGGTCTTTCATGACAGCAGTGAACGCCTCTGGAAGCTCATCTGGCGTGCATCTAGACAGGTTGCAGTGCTCCAAAAGACAGGTGCCTCTGCTTAAAAGTGCAACCTCCAGGCAAACGTTAAATCGAATACGCCTGCCATATTGATCGTGCTTGACTTTGGCAAGCCAGATGTCACCTTTGCGAATCCCATCTAGAAGAGATTCGCGTAGATCTACCTCCATGTCATCCCACCACTGCTGGGTGAGATTGACGCAACGCTTTAGCCACGGAATCTCGTGACGTGGCATCTCAATGAACTCACGCAAGTCAGCATGATTTGCATCGAGGTGAGCAACTACAGCGCCTGCTTTGTGATAACCACCACGCCTGAGAACTTCATTCAGCGTTGAATACACTTTCATGAAGGGGCAGGGGCCAGCACTTATCAGCCCTTTGCC
>CAJWSS010000123.1:0-4861 GCA_913045915.1 uncultured Alphaproteobacteria bacterium
CATGTTAGATTTGTCTTATAAAAAAACTAAACGACGACTATAAAAACAAAATCATGACAAATAATGACCCGGCGCAAGCCGCAAACGCAGTTTCAGGCACCAGCGCCGTGTCCGATGATCAGGTTGTTTTAGCGCCGCAATGCCCGGCATGTGGGCGCCCAGAAAACATTGTTTGGGTGCATGGCCATGGACAATGCGCGCATTGTCACACAAATGTTATGCCGTGCTGTGATGGGGCTATGTGCGAACAGCCGTTATAGTTTTTTGCTAAAATGTCAGGGGGCGATAATCTGATCGGACCTAATTATCCGCTTTCTGCTTGTGCGAAAATGATAACGCGGTATAACCATCGCAGAAAACATTGTGCCTTTGCTAGTAAATGGCACCGCATTAACAGGAGATAAATCATGAATGCAAATATCGGTGTTTTGCTAGTTATTGGCTTTCCACTCGCATTGCTTGCTGTTTTGTGGATTTTTGGCAAGGTATCTGTGCGTCCTGAATAACGCGCAGCTTGCGCGCCGCAGTGAGATGATCACTCGGCTGACAATGCCTTTACTACCGCATGACATGCCAATAGCACGCATTTATGGCGGTTTCGAATGGCTTTTACGGGGGCAAAATGTTGCATTTCCGTGGTTGGCGCTTCTTCGTTATGCCCGGCCAACCAGTTTGAAAAATCATCAGTCAATCGGCGAACCGTCTGGTCTGTTTGGCCTGTGAAACACGCAATGGCGAGGCCAGCTCCGGCCTCGCAAAGCGCGCAGCCACGCACCGCTACAGCAATTTGATTGACGTTATGCCTGTTAACGTTAAGGCTGATTGTAACGCGGTCGCCGCATGTTGGGTTATCAAGCGTAGCTGTATGTGTTGGCTGGTCAACGGCTTTGCTGGCTCTGGCCTTTTGCGCATAGTCAAGAATCTGCTTTTGATAGAGCGCGTCCACGGTCACTTGTCCTGTCTTTCGGCCCGTATCAGCCGGCGCCAGCAATTAGCAGATAAACCGCCACTGCCGCCACAAGATAGGTTATGATGAGCAACCAGTGAGTTTTTTCATAAACATTTTCTTCTGGAACATGAGCCGGACGTGGTTTTTGTGCTGCAGATGCCATTTTTTTCCCCTGTTTTTATAAAAAACGTTTGACGCATAATATTTGTCACTGGTTTACCTTGCGGTCACGGCTTTGACAAGTTGAATGCGTTGGTTTGGTGAGACCTCTGCTAGCAATGTGCAGGATTTTTCGTTTTTTTGGCCCAAGGGCATTGAAGCCAGAAAATTTTCACTCTACAGTTTTGGCTGTTTTTTGGGGAGGCACAGAGCATATCTATGCGTGTGGCACTGCTGTTTATCGTGTTAATGGCCGGATGGCTGTTGATGTCGGGCCATTATAATGGTCTGCTGATCTCTTTGGGTGTGATCAGTGTTGCCTTTTGTGTATGGGTAAGTCATGCGATCAACGCCACCGATGAAGAAGGGTTGCCAACCCATCTTTTTGCACGATTGCCAGCCTATTTATTGTGGTTGTTCGGCGAAATCATCAAATCAAATTATGCCACTGCCAAATTTATTCTGAATGGTCGCAGTGATCCCGAAATATTCAACGTGACAGCCACACAAGATAGTGCCGCCGGGATTGCCACCTATGCCAATTCAATCACGCTGACGCCTGGCACGGTTACGATGGATATTGATGAACTGGCATCACAGGATCAGTTTCTGGTGCATGCGCTTCACCCCGCATTTGGCGAGGATGTGCGTAGCAATGATATGGACCGCCGGGTTACAGCGCTTGAGACGACTAACACGCGCAACAGCTCAGGTGGCGCTTAATGATGATGCTGGTCGCAATCAGCGCATGTGCTGTCTGTTTGGTAATGGCGTTGGTCCGCACGATGCTGGGTCCAACCGCTTTTGATCGCGTGCTGGCAGTTAATGCGATTGGCACATTGATCATTTTAGGCATTGCGCTACATGGCTTTATTATGGAGCGCCCGGAATTTGTCGATATCGCCTTACTTTATGCCATTTTGAATTTTATCGGGACGTTTGCGGTGTTGAAACTGTTTAGCACCGGGTCTTTGGGTGACGCCCCGCCATCGAGAAAAAAATGATGGACGGGCAGATGCTGATTACAATTTTATCTGGGTTTTTTATTGCCTGCGGTGTCGTGGCTCTGCTGATTGGCAGTCTTGGGTTATTGCGCCTGCCTGATGTCTATTGCCGCATTCATGCTGTTGGCATGATCGACACCGCTGGGGCCAGTTTCATCATTCTTGGCATGATTATCCATGAAGGGTTTACGCTGGTCACGGTTAAGCTTGTCCTAATTGGTGTGTTTATGTTTTTCACCAGCCCGATTGCGACCCATGCGGTGGCGCAGGTCGCATATAAATCTGGGGTGGTGCCGGTCGGCCGCAACTTGGCACGTAACGCGGGTGCGGAAACCACAAAAACAAGTGCGGCAAAATCAAAAGGCACCGCCAAAAAGACTGGTAAAACGAAATCAACAAGCCGGGGCGCGTCATGACCAGTGTAATGATCGACATGTTTCTGCTTGGTTTGTTGGTATTTATCGCGGTGATGATTCTGCGCACTGGTAAATTATTTGCAGTGATTGTGATGTCTGGCGGCTATTCGCTCACCTCGGCGGCTATTTTTGTGAATCTAGATGCGGTTGATGTTGCCTTTACCGAAGCCGCTGTCGGTGCTGGTATTTCGACCGTTTTGTTTTTGGCCGCAATGTCATTTCTGCCGGCGGAAGAAAAACCTGAAAATAAAAGCGACTCAACATTAAGCCGTACGCTGATTGCCAGTGTGGTTTGTATCGTTGCTGGGGCGTTGTTGGTGTTTGCCGCACTTGACCTGCCAGCCTTTGGTGATCCGAATGCCCCCGCCCATATCCATGTCGCCCCCCGCTATCTGGAAGAAAGCGGGACACTTCTTCATATTCCGAATGTGGTGACAACGGTATTGGCCAGCTATCGCGGGTTTGACACGTTGGGAGAGACCATTGTTGTGTTTACCGCCGGCTTGGGTGTGTTGATGTTGCTGTCCGGGGCGACCCGCACCAGGCGGCAAGAGAAAGCCCCGGCCGCGGTTACGCGAAAGGCCAAGAAAGGGGCGGCAAAATGAGAGATAATCCAGTATTTCGCCTTGCCGCTAAAATTTTGTTCGCACCGATCATATTATTTGGTCTTTATGTGCAGTTCCACGGCGATTTTGGGCCGGGCGGCGGGTTTCAGGCCGGCGTGATTATTGCCGCCGCATTTATTCTTCATGGATTGGTGTTTGGCCTTGAACAAGGGCGCCGCCTTATCTCGGCACGTGTCAATTTGCTGGTGATGGCCATTGGGGTGATGATTTATGGCGGTGTGGGTGTTGTCAGCCTGTTTCAGGGCGGATTATTCCTTGATTACACAGCTCTCACCGGATCAGTTGGCTCAGGTCAACATATCGGTATTATCCTTGTCGAGTTGGGCGTCGGGGTGACCGTGACAAGTGTCATGCTGGCGTTGTTTCATGCGTTTGCCGGTTTCGTTGAGGATCATTCATAATGCTGATGCAACTTGCCGCGATCTGGAATTATTTAATTGTCATCTTGCTGATGATGATCGGGCTGTTTCTCGTCATTTCTCGCGCCAATCTGGTTAAAAAACTGGTTGGGTTGTCGATTTTTCAAACCTCGGTGTTTTTGTTTTATATCACGCTTGGTCGGGTGTCAGGCGGTACCGCGCCGATCCTGACCGATGCCCCTGATACGCTGTATTCCAACCCGTTACCACATGTGTTGATCTTGACCGCCATTGTCGTCGGCGTTGCCACCACCGCGCTTGGTCTGGCGTTAATTCTGCGTATAAAAGAAGCCTTTGGTTCGATTGAAGAAGATGAAATTTTAGCCGCAAAGAATGCATCAGCCGCGGCAGATATGACACAAGCCAAGCCAGGAGCAGACGCATGAATGATGGCGGGCTAAGCGCAATTTTCTTGCAAAATTTACCCGTATTGGTTGTCGTGCTTCCGCTTTTGCTCGCGGTTGTTGCGGCTGTCATCCCGGCGCCACGTGCGGCATGGGGGATCAGCGTCGTTGGGATTGGCGGCTCGTTTCTGGCGGCAATTTTATTGCAATCAATTACCGAATCTGTGGGCCGGATTACCTATCACCTTGGTAATTGGGAACCGCCATGGGGCATTGAATTTGTGGTTGATTCTGCCACCAGTCTGACGTTGGTGATTATGACCGGTCTGGCGTTTTTGGCTACCTTGTATGCGCGTGCCTCTTTGATGGCAGAGATCAAGTCGGCTGATTTGGGTAAATGTTACGCGGCATGGTTGTTGGCGTCTGGGGGGCTATTTGGTCTCGTTGCGACCGGCGATGCGTTTAACCTGTTCGTGTTTCTTGAAATTTCGGCGTTGTCATCGGTGATCTTGATCAGCATGGGGGCTGGTGTTGACCGCCGGGCCTTGTCTGCTGGCTTTAATTATCTGGTGATTGGTGCGGTTGGTGCCACCTTTTACGTTATTGGTGTTGGTTTTGTGTATGCGATTACCGGCACATTGAATATCGCTGATTTGGCAACGCGTATTGCTGATATTGGTGGTGGTGCGGCGCTCTATGCCGGTTTCGGTTTTATGATCGCTGGTATTATGGTCAAGGCGGCGGTGTTTCCGGTGCATATTTGGTTGCCAGCGGCTTATGGCTATGCGCCATCTGCGGTATCGTCTTTGCTGGCGGCGATTGCCACCAAGGCGGCGCTCTATATTTTGGCGCGGTTGCTCTTCACCCTGTTTGCCGGCGTGCCCGATATCACCGAAGTGGCGGTAACATATGTGATCGTGCCTCTCTCACTGGCGGGGATTTTT
>CAJWSS010000124.1:0-4823 GCA_913045915.1 uncultured Alphaproteobacteria bacterium
TTTGGCATTGTGAAATTTTGTGCTGGGTTGGTGATTGGATTTGGTTTGGGGGTATATTTTCTGCCCATTCTGATAGCTGAAAAAGGCCTCGATAAAGCCTCGATTACAGCCTTGTCTGACAGTGCGCTTCGCCGCGGCACATTTGTGCGGGATTTGCCGGGGTCAGACGGCCTGCATTGGGGTGATGGGGTGATTATGGTCAATGCAGATCGTATTTGGCTTGATGGCAAGATTGCGCCGGGGCCAGATTATCGTTTGTATCTGACCCCAAAATATGTTGAAACCGGAGCTGGGTTTCAAAATATTAAGGCGCAATCGATTCAAATTGGGCCGGTCAAAGCCTTTGAGAATTTTTCACTCGACCTGCCAGATGGCTTGGACGCGACAAATTACCGGGCTGTTTTGATTTGGTGTGAGGCGTTTGAACAATTTATCACCGCGGCTGAATTACGATAATGGTGTGTTAAGACAAGCAGGGTTGTGGGTGTGCGTGAGTCTTTTTTAATTCCAGCGCCAGATGCGCTTGATTTGACAACGGTCATTGATATTTACCAAACGCAGCGGGCGATGATGCCACGCGCCGTTTGCGGGGCTGGCCGCCAGCGCGCCGCGTTGATTGATATTCTGGATGAATTTGACGGGTTGATCCTCGATGGCTATGGGGTGATCAATGTGGGTGACGATTTGGTGGCTGGAATTGAAGATCTGTTGCAAGCGGCGGCAGATCGCAACAAACCAGTTGTCGTGCTAACAAATGGTGGCAGTTTTGAAGCATCGGTGGCGGCGGCAAAATATGCCAAATGGTGCTTGCCGATTTTGCCAGATGCGGTGGTGTCGAGCCGTGATGCCATGCAGGCCGCCCTTGGCCATAAAAACCAAATGCCGGTGCTGTCGGCGACAGATGTGATCGGCTGTCTCGGGGCGGTGGTCACACCATTATCCAGAGACCGCATTCTCGCCTATGACAAGACCACGGATTTTTGGCACAAGGCAGATGCCTTTGCGCTTCTTGGGGTGATTGACTGGACAGATCAGGATCAGGCCGATTTTGAGGCCGCGCTTATTGCCCGTCCACGGCCCGTATTTGTGGCTAATCCCGATGTTGCGGCCCCGCAGACAGGTCGATTTTCAGCCGAACCGGGCTATTGGATGGCACGCGCCATGCAGGCGGCAAAGATGCCAGTGCATTGGTATGGCAAGCCCTATCGCCCGGCTTTTGACATGGCGCTGGACAGGCTTAACAAACTGGCTGGGCGTCACCTTGATCGCCGCCGCGTGGCGATGGTTGGCGACAGCCTGCATACGGATATTTTGGGCGGTGGTGCGGCGGGACTGCAAGCGGTGCTTATCACCGGGGCGGGCCTGTTTCGTGATGGTGGGGCGGACAAATTTATTGCCGCTACCGGGATCCAGCCCGACTGGATTGTGCCGGGGCATAGATAACGCCGGCAAACCCCTAATCGAATAGGATTGATAAATAATGACCATAACCCGTAGATTTTTGCTTCAGGGGCTAAGCTGTCAGGCCTCAATTGGTATTTATGATGCCGAACGACAAGCCACACAAACGGTGTTGATCGACGCCGAATTATTATTGCGTGATGGCACCGAGCCACAGACTGACTCGGTTGATACCACGATTGATTATGATGTGATTCGCGATACCATTCACAATTTGGTGGGGGCGATGCATTACGATCTTCAAGAAACGCTGGCACGGCGTATTTTTGACGCTTTGCTGGCCTTGCCAGAGGTTGCGTCTGTCCGGGTGCGCACCGCCAAACCCGAGGCCTATGATGACTGTCAGCAGATCGCCTATGAGCTAAGTAATCTGCCGTCTTAAGCCAGCGCTGATCGGCAATTCATTTTTGCATAAGGCTGCGCTATGATCTGCATATCGATAGGTAAGCCGGCATAAAAGGCAAAGCGTCATATGTATGATGATGTGATTGCATTACGAGATTTTTACAACACCCCACTTGGCCAGCATGTGACCGGCCAAATGCATCCCCACATAACCCGGTTTTGGCAAGCTGACACCAGCTGTTTAAATGTGATGGTGGGATATGGCATTGGCTGGTTGCCCCCAACAGTTAACGATCATGACCTGCCGGCAGATTTGCTATCCTTGATGCTGGCAAGGTCTGGGGTGATGGCGTGGCCAGACAGCGGGCCCGGACGTTGTAGCCTTGTCGACAGCCATGCCCTGCCGCTGCCGGATGTTCATGTTGACCGGTTATTGCTGGCGCATGCGCTTGAATTTGATGCAGAACCGGGACGGCTTCTTGATGAATGCTGGCGGGTGCTGGATGGGGCCGGCAGATTATTGGTGGTGGTGCCGAATCGGCGGGGGCTATGGGCCCGGCTTGAACACACACCCTTTGGGCATGGCCGCCCCTATTCCAGTCGCCAGCTTTGCGTGCTTCTTGAAACACATGGGTTTGTGCCAAAGCGAACCTACCGAACCGCATGTTTGCCGCCCTTACATAACCGAGCGATGATTCGTTTTGCGGCAACAATTGAACGGCTTGGCCAGCGCTGGTGGCCAGCCTTGGGTGGGGTGTTGTTGGTCGAGGCAGAGAAAAAGCTCTATGCTGCGGCTGGAAACACCAGTAAGCTTCGCCGCCGCCGTGCTGGTACCGCACCAGCTTTGGCAACAGTGGTAAATGGCCCGCGTGAAGGAAATATGTGAATGAGTGACAAGTTACATAAGTTACGGGATGCCATTGATCACATAGATGCTGAAATTCTACAACTGATCGCGAAGCGCATGACCTTGTCAGACGAGGTGATCGCCGCAAAAAATGGTGAAGCGGCGTTTCGGCCGGGCCGCGAGGCGGCACTGATCCGACGATTGGCCGGCATGGATAGCAGTATGCCACCAGCTGTATTGCTGGGGATTTGGCGGCAAATTATGGCGGCCAGTCTTAGCCGACAGAACAAGGATTTGACATTCGCCGTGCATCAGGCCGCATTACCGGCCGCGATTTGGCATATGGGCAGTGCGCTGACAGCGCGCCATTGTGACGATTTTGATTCGGTGCTGGCTTTGCTTGGGTCATCACATTGTCGTTATGGGCTTGTACCGGCAACGCATGATGACAAGGCGCTGGCACGGGCCATGACCACCGCCCAAAATATCTATATCACGGCACGGACCCCCCTATTTCCCATTCCAACAGTGACACCGGCCTATATTTTGGCTGACTACTTGCCAGATGAATCGGGAGATGACATAAGCCTGTTTGCTGTGCCTGCGGCAGATGATGGTCTGCAGATTGTGGCGGTTGACGGATATTTTGATGACCATATTCCAGCATCTTGTGACCCGGCGGCGCGGTTGCTTGGTATTTATGCGCGTTAAGGCTTCATCAAAATGACAGGTAAGTGACGTTATGGCGGTAATTTATAACAAAATTGCGATTATCGGGATGGGGCTGATTGGGGCATCGATTGCCCGTGCCAGCCGGCGCGCGGGCCTTGCCACGGTGATGGCTGGTTATGACGCCGATCCAGCAGCAATGGCAGATGTTGCCGCATTAGCACTTGTTGATGATGTCGCAGACTCAGCCGCAGCGGCAGTTGCCGATGCCGATCTGGTGATTATGGCGGTGCCAGTTGGCGCGGTTGGCGCGGTTGCCGAGACCATCATACCGCATATGAAACCGGGGGCGGTGTTGACCGATACCGGGTCAACAAAACGGTCAGTATTGCGTGATGTGGCGCCGCATCTCAATGAAACAATTATCTGGCTACCGTCGCATCCGCTGGCTGGTACCGAACATTCTGGTCCGCAGGCTGGTATCGCGCATCTGTTTGATGGGCGGTATTGGATTGTGTTGCCATTAGACGCGCCCGAGTCAGCGCTTCTAGAATTTGAATCATTTGTGACCGGGCTGGGATCAGTTGTGGAACGGATGACCCCGGATTATCACGATAAGGTGCTGGCCTTGACCTCGCATTTGCCGCATTTGATCGCCTATACCATTGTTGGCACAGCGGTTGATTTGGAACAGCAATTGAAAAATGATGTGATCCGGTTTTCTGCGTCTGGATTTCGCGATTTCACCCGCATTGCCGCATCCGACCCGGTGATGTGGATGGAGGTCACGCTGGCGTGCTGAGTGAGATGCGCTCCCTGCAGTGCACCGCCGTAGCAGACCTGCAGAAAGCCCCCCTCGACTAAAGGCGCCAAGGCCTTCAGATACTGGGGCCCCACCCAGTCGTTGACCGGGTTGCACTTCAGAATCACCACCTCGTCTTCATTGAAGAGCTTGTCGAGGGCATCCTGGGCCCCGATGGCGCTCACATTGCCTGCCCCCAACACAAGGCAGATTCCCCCCTCGCTCACGTTCCCCTCGGCCTTGTCTCGATAGAGCTTTCCTTGGGTGAAAAGGTTGTGACTTATTCACTATCAGTGGACGGAAGTGCCACAGGTACGTTTTGCTTAGAAGAAGAGGATAGGCTTTCCGTGGATTATGTTTCTGGAGATTGGGATTCAGAAGTTCGATTTGTGATTTGGGATCCAGATGGTGTAGAGATGTTTGACAGTGGCTATGGACCCTTCGCTGGTTTGAATTTCCAGCAGTATGTCTATTTCGATGATTTTGCGACCTGTGATCTCCTAGCGAACAATGTGACAGGAAGCGATTGTGATGACGGAGATGCCAGTCTCAACAATTACGATCAGGACGAAGATGGTCAGACGAGTTGTGCAGGGGACTGCAATGATCTCGATGCTTCACTCAATACGCTAGATTTAGATGGGGATGGTGTGACGTCTTGTGCAGGGGATTGTGCAGATGGCAATGTCCATGTCTCTA
>CAJWSS010000125.1:0-4815 GCA_913045915.1 uncultured Alphaproteobacteria bacterium
CCGGGCCATTGCGGAAACGCTCGCGGCGGAGGGGGCCCGCTTTGACGTCGTGCTGAACATGGATGCCGCAGCGCCGGTGCCTTCACCCGCAACGCTAGCGTTGGTTGGGCTTGGTCTGCTCGGCATGGCTGCTCGGCGCCGAAACGCACGCTAAATCCAAAACCTAGGATCGGAACCCGACATGGGTTCCGATTCCGTAAGGATGTTCGGTTCAGCCTTGGTTCCATCCAAGGTGTCGGTAAGGGTCATCGGACTTCAGCGCTGCGGCTAATCAATGCCCGCCACCTGACCATCGCTTGCCGCCAGCACAAGCTCGGATGGCACCGTTAAAGGCTGGCGTGGCGGCTGTGACGACAAACAGCCACGGCGAAAATAGGGGGTAAACACCCGGTATGGTGTGCCATCGGCCTTGGTCACTTCCCATGGTTCCCACAACAAACTGCCATTGTGACTTTCAACGACAAGCCCACGCGCCGCTAGATCCGCCTTTATCTCGGTGTCACGGGCAATGCGCCAAGGTTCGTAACAGCGGTTCCAATGTACTGAAACAGCCCCGCTGACCGCCGCCAATGCGGCAAGATGCGTTGCTGGATCACCCCGCAGAACAACCAGCTTGCCATCAAGTGAGTCATTTAGCGCATGCAACGAATGGTGCAACCACCAACGGCTGGCACCGCCCATTTTATGGTCGCCAGCATGATAGTCATCAAGGATATATACCGGGATCACCGCGCCATCTTGCGCGGCGGTGGTCAAGGCCGGATTGTCAGCAAGGCGTAAATCCTGCCGAAACCAATAAAGTGAAACCGGGCGCGCCATCAATTACCTCACGAAACGCGATCATATGCCGCCATGCGGTATATGTATGGCTCCCCACCGAGGCGGACTATAGCTGGATTTGCGGCCAAAGACAAATCCCAATGGCCGCTATCGGGCGGCGTTTCAAAATCAGCCTTCGGCCACCACAAGCTGACGCTGACTACCAAGCCCGGCAATCGTGGTGACAATTTCATCACCATCTTGCAGATATACCGGGTCTGGTTTTTGTCCCATACCGACCCCGGCCGGCGTGCCGGTGGCGATGATGTCACCTGGATGCAATGTCATGAGTTCCGATAAATGGGCAATAATCTGCCGCACCGAAAAAATCATATCGCGGCTGTTACCATTTTGCATAGTGGCACCATTTACCGTGACTGACATATCCAGATTTTGCGGATCAGATAGCTGATCGCGGGTCAACAGATAAGGGCCAACTGGGCCAAACCCGTCACATGATTTCCCCTTTGTCCATTGGCCGGTAAGCTGCATTTGAAAATAGCGCTCGGACAGATCATTCACCACACAATAGCCGGCCACATAATCAAGCGCTTCATCCTCGCTGACATATTTTGCAGGCTTGCCAATGACCACACCTAGTTCAACTTCCCAATCGATCTGTGTAGCGTTGCGGGGCCGGACAATATCATCATGGGCACCGCTGATGGATGATGTGGCTTTCATGAACAAGATGGGATGCGCCGGGATCGGCAAACCGGTTTCTTCGGCGTGATCGTGAAAATTCAGCCCGATGCATAAAAATTTACCAACATGCGCAACACAAGGCCCGAGCCGCGTTTGCGGGTCTATTTCTGGCAATGTTGCCGGGTCCAAATTGCGCAATCTGGCAAGGCTGGCATCATCTAGAATACGGCCGTCGATATCATCAACATGGCTCGATAGGTCACGTATGATGCCATTCGCATCAATCAATCCCGGCACTTCCTGACCCGGCTGTCCACAACGTACTAAGCGCATTTTATACTCCTTGCAGGTGGCCAGATAATGGGCCGATACAGTTGAACTTTCTGGCTTTAATAAAACACAAAACAGCGGGTCTCAAGACTTTGGCGCGGCGCCGCATCCACTGCTGAATTGGGATCTGCAAATGCGGTGTGGATGGTAAATCGGTTGCGGCCATCTCGGGCTGAATCATAGGTTTTAATCAAGACCGCTTCGTCACTTCGCATGCCGGGGAAATAATACCATTGATGCGCCGCATTGAACCGGGCCATCTGCAACTCGCCCACCCGGTCTTTCGCCACGCGTTTGACCGAAACCAGATCGTCTGCCTGAACCGTTGTCGAGTCACAAAATGCCAGCGGCATGGTTTCAACCACGCCAGCGATTGACCGCCATAAATTAATGATGGCAAAGCGGCCAGCTAACAAACGGTCAGCTTCATCAGGCAACAATGTGCGCAGTCTCTGCTCGGCTGACCATTCGGTGTAGTCATTATGGATCACCGAAGATGGTTCACGCGATTTCACCGTGCGCCGCAACTGATCGGTCGCCGCGCGTCTTGTATGGTCGAACACATCGACCCGCCGCGCCCCGGTGATTTGTTTGATCAGCGCTGTTACCTCGGCGTTATAAATGGATGCCAGCTGTTCATCATCGTAAAAATCAGTAACCGCAGAGGCCTGCGGCACCAGTTGAAACCCCTCATGATCAAGGTCAAACACCGCCTCGGCACGGCGGGCATCCTTAATTTGGACCTCGCGCGAATCAAAGCGCCCGTCATGCGTTGCCGCCGCCCCACCAGCTTCAGACGCATGATAGGCGGCTTGATCGCCACTCTCATTAACATATTGAACTGTTGCTTTTACAGCTGGCATGGCCCGCCGCCCTCTTTTTACAGATTTGTCTCAATCGGCGGCGTTTAAACGCCGCTCCAGCCGGCTTACACCAGCCGAGACAATCAAAATAACCACAAGATACTCTATCACCAGAACCGTATAAATTTCCAGCGGCCTATATTCGGTCACAACCAGTTCATTGGCACGGCGGGTTAATTCCTGCATGCCAATCACCGACACTAGCGATGACATTTTGAGCATATAAACAAGCTGGTTACCAAGCGCTGGCAAAATACGTTTGATGGCTTGCGGCAAAATGACAAATCGCATGGTGTCGCGGTAATTCAATGAAATCGACGCCGCCGCTTCATATTGCCCACGGTTAATTGATTGAATGCCAGCACGGAATATTTCAGCCTGAAAGGCACTATCTGAAATGGCCAGTGCCAACACCCCGGCCCAAAAAACCGAAATCGAGATACCGGCAACCTGTGGCAACCCATAATAGACCCACAAGATCAGAACCAAAATCGGAATCGCCCGGATCATTTCAACATAGACCCGGTTAATACTGCGTGGCCCCCGCCTTGACGACAACCCCGGCAAGGCGATCAACAGCCCGACAATGATCGAAATACTAATCGCGGTGAGCGACAGCGCAATGGTGTAATACAGACCATCAATCAGAAATTTCAAGTTGCGCTGACCAGCCGCGGTTGCCGGATTAACAACATACCAGCCCCAATTCTGGCTACAGCCACCAAGCGGCATAAGGATAAACAGTGCCACCATCATGGGTGAACAGCGCCGCCAAACCGCCCGGATTTTGTGTGACAAAATCTGCATCCCCCGCCCCCTTAATGCCGCAATATTTGGCTGAGGAATAACTTACAGCGCGGGCTTTCAGGCTGACTAAAGAAGCGGCGCGGCGGCGCCATTTCAACGATTTTTCCATGATCCATAAACAACATCATATCAGCCACCTGGCGAGCAAAGCCCATTTCATGTGTTACGCAAATCATTGTCATGCCAGATGCCGCCAATTCGCCAATTACATCAAGAACCTCAGCAATCATTTCTGGGTCAAGCGCCGAGGTTGGCTCGTCAAACAACATTAACTTCGGCTTCATACACAAAGCCCGCGCAATCGCAACGCGTTGCTGTTGCCCACCAGATAATTGTGATGGGTATTTCTGACTTTGCTCTGGGATTTTTACCCTTTCCAGGTAATGCATCGCCAAATCTGCAGCCTCGGCAGATGACAAACCGCGGGCGCGAGTCGGCCCCAGCGTCAGATTTTCCATAATGGTCAAATGCGGAAATAGGTTAAACTGCTGAAATACCATACCCACATTAGTGCGGATGGTAGCCTGTCCCGCCGCCCCGTCGCTAACATCGACGCCATCGAGATAAATTTGCCCAGCTTGGTGTTGTTCCAACTGGTTAACACAGCGTATCAGCGTCGATTTGCCAGAACCGGAGGGACCGCAAATGACTAGCTTCTGGCCCAGCGACACATTAAGAGATACCGTATCCAATGCGCAAAAATCGGCGAAGTATTTTGATACATTTTGCAGCGATAAAAAAGGCTGCGCCAGCTCAGTGTTCATAAAAATATCTCTAGTTTGTAAACAACAATGCAACAGCTTCCAGCCTGCTAACAACATTCCTATCGGATTTCAGTAAGGGTGCCCAGCCCGAAAAAGCATCAGAAAGTCTGCGACATTTTATCTGGTTGTATTTCCGGCCATACTTACCAACTATGGTGTTTCAAGAATTTAATCTGGTTGAAGCCAAGGGCTTGGAGATTATCCGATGAACTTAATCAAAATAATTACAACAAGCGTAGTAATCATGTTTTGCACGGCAACTGCACACGCCAGCGGTGCTTTACAGGATATTTTATCGAATGGTGTGTTGAAAGTTGGGACAACAGGTGACTGGAACCCGATGACCATGAAAGATACCGCCACCAATAGCTACACCGGTTATGACATTGACGTGATGACCGAATTGGCCAAAGATCTCGACGTGAAGCTTGAATTTGTTCCCACAGACTGGAAAACACTGGTAAGCGGGGTCACATCTGGGAAATATCATATGACCGGATCCGCTTCCATTTCGCCAGCCCGGGCCAAGGCTGCTGGCTATTCAAATAGCTATTTTTCACTGGCGACCGTGCCATTGACGCTAAAGA
>CAJWSS010000126.1:0-4812 GCA_913045915.1 uncultured Alphaproteobacteria bacterium
CGGCGATTGCCACCAAGTCGGCGCTCTATATTATGGCGCGGTTGCTCTTCACCTTGTTCGCCGGCGTGCCCAATATCACCGAAGTGGCGGTAACATATGTGATCGTGCCTCTCTCACTGGCGGGTATTTTTGTCGGCACGGTGATGGCGATTTATGAAAAAGACATCAAATTATTGCTGGCGCATTCCTCGGTAGCGCAAATCGGCTATATCGCGCTTGGGTTCGGTTTGGCGAGTGCGGCAAGCGTGACGGCAAGTTTCATTCATATTGGTAATCATGCGCTGATCAAGGGCGGTTTATTTATGGCGGTTGGCAGTTTTGTTGCGGTGCTGGGCAGCCGTGCCAATCTTGCGAGTTTTGTTGGCATTGGTCGGCGCATGCCCATTACCGCGACGGCATTTACCATATGTGGGCTTAGCCTTGCTGGCTTGCCGCTTACCGCTGGATTTATTTCCAAACTCTATCTGGTGCGGGCCATCTTGGCCGCGGATGCCTATTTTATTGCCGGTCTTGTGTTGCTCAGCAGTGCTTTGTCGCTGATCTATCTATGGAAGATCGTTGAAGTCATGTGGATGCAACCGGCCCCTGCAAAATCACCCAAGCTGTTTGAAAACCCAGCGATTTATTTGCCGTTATGGATTGTAGCACTGGCGAATATCTGGTTTGGGGTTGATGCAAGTTGGTTGGTGGCGGCATCGCGCGCGGCGGCGGCGGCGCTTCTAGGAGGCGGCCTATGATGACACCGCAAACTGCATTGCTTGTTGGTATTTTGGCACCATTGGTGGTGGCCTGCCTGACACCGTTTATGGCGTCTCGGCCAGTCTGGCGTGATGCGGCTGGACCCATCGGCGGTGTTGTCACTTTCATTGCGGCGTTGCATGTCGCGTTGGCGGTGCAAGCAGGCGACACACCGCGGCTTTTTGTTGCGCAAATTGCTGATGGTTTGGCGATTGATTTTGCGGTCACGCCGCTTGGGGCTATTTTTGGCTTGGTGGCATCTGGTTTGTGGATCTTTGCCGGGCTGTATTCTGTCGGATATATGCGCGGGAGCAAAGAAAAACATCAAACGCGTTTTGCCGCCTTTTATGCGGTGGCAGTACATGCGGCGATGGCAATTGCATGGTCTGGCAACCTATTGGTTTTATTTATTTTTTATGAAATTCTTACGTTTTCGACATATCCGCTTGTGACGCATAAAGAAAGCCAGGCGGCGCGGGATGCTGGTCGGCTTTATATGAGTATCTTGGTTGGCACCTCTATTGTACTATTATTGCCTGCAGTCATCTGGGTTTGGATGGTCACTGGCAATTTAGAATTTCGTAGTGGCGGTATTCTGGCGGATGTTCTTGACCCTAAAATGGCGCCCCTGTTGTTGGCCTTGTTTGCCTTTGGGGTTGGTAAAGCGGCGCTTATGCCAATACATCGCTGGTTGCCGGCGGCTATGGTGGCCCCGACACCGGTGTCGGCATTGCTACATGCGGTGGCAGTTGTCAAAGCCGGGGTGTTCACCATTTTAACTGTCGTCGTTTACGTGGTTGGTATTGATTTTCTATCGGCAAGTGGTGCCGCAACATGGCTCGTCTGGCTGGCGTCATTTACCATTTTGTCATCAAGCTTTGTTGCCATCACCAAAGATGACATAAAGGCGCGGCTGGCCTATTCAACCATTAGCCAGCTGTCTTATATCGTTTTGGGGGCGGCGATTGCCTCTAGCGTGGCGGTGCAGGGTGCCGCGCTTCATATCGTGATGCATGCGGCTGGCAAAATCACCTTATTCTTTTGTGCAGGTGCCATTTATGTACAGGCACATTTGACAAAAATTTCTGAATTGGATGGGCAGGGGCGTGAAATGCCGTGGGTATTTGCGGCCTTTTTCATTGGGGCGCTGTCAATTATCGGCATTCCACCAGCTGGGGGAAGCTGGTCAAAATTCATGCTGATGGTCGGGGCGGTTGATTCGCAACTCTACTTTGTGCTGGCCGTTTTGGGTTTATCATCACTGCTCAATATTTATTATCTGTTAGAGCCGCTATCACGTGGGTTTTTCCGGCCTAAAGTAAAAGAGGTGACCGTTGAATCGCATCCGTTGGTAGTGATCCCGCCGGTGATAACCGCGTTGTTGTCGCTGGCATTATTCTTCTATGTCGATCTGTTTGCTGATCTGGCTTCATTGATGGTAGCGCCATGACCGATAAACCCACCCAAAACACAGCTGATATGCAAAAAATGGGCAAGCATTTCACCAGAATTTTGCTTGGCATTGCGATCATTCTGGCCATTCTTGAATTGTTTTTGCATCGCCATGGCGTTGCCCCTATCGAAGACAGTTTCATGTTTCCGGCGATTTTTGGATTTCTGGCATTCATGTTTATCGTTCAGGTTGGAAAATGGCTTCGCTTGATGATTATGCGCCGCGAAGATTATTATGAGGGGGGCGCATCAGATGACTAGTTTGCCACCTGGACTGTTGATGATTCTGGCGGCGGCGGCACTGCCATTTGTGCCGCATGTGGCGCGTCAAATGGTGATGTTGGGTGCGATTGCATTATCTGCCTATGGGCTGATGCTGGGGGCTGGCACCCACCTTGTATGGGACGTGCTTGGCTTTGAATTGATACTATACCGTGCTGATGCGTTGAGCTTCCCATTCGCGGTGATCTTTCATATCGCCGCCGCGTTAAATGTCATTTATAGCTGGCATGACAAACATTGGTCACAGCATTGCGCGGCACTGTCTTATGCTGGGGCGGCCATTGCCGCGCTTCATGCTGGCGATCTCATCACTTTGTTTATCTGGTGGGAAGCAACCGCGGTCACATCGGTGTTCTTGATTTTGGCGGCGGGTACGCCAACCGCGCGCCGGGCGGCGATGCGTTATCTGATCTTTCAGGTTTTAAGCGGTGTGTTATTGCTGGCTGGGGCGGCGATTTATGCGGCAAATACCGGCTCTATCGCATTTGCGGCAATGACGCTTGGCGACACAGCAACTTGGCTGATCTTTATTGCTTTTGGGATCAAAGCGGCCTTTCCCTTGCTCAATGGGTGGCTACAAGATGCCTATCCGGAAGCCACCGTCACTGGAACCGTCGCGCTATCCGCATTTACCACTAAATTAGCCATTTATGCGTTGGCGCGTGGCTTTGCTGGCACCGAATATCTGATTTGGATTGGCGCGGCGATGACTGCCTTGCCGGTGTTTTTTGCGGTGATTGAAAATGATTTGCGGCGGGTATTGGCGTTCAGCTTGAACAACCAGCTTGGTTTTATGGTGGTTGCTGTTGGTATTGGTAGCGAGTTGGCATTAAATGGGGCGGTGGCGCATGCCTTTGTGCATATCATTTACAAGGCCCTGTTATTTATGAGCATGGGGGCGGTGCTTCATCAGGTCGGCACGATCAAGGCGTCAGAACTTGGTGGCTTATACAAAAATATGCCATTTACCATGATTTGTTGTGTGATCGGCGCGATGTCAATTTCGGCGTTCCCGTTATTCAGCGGCTTTGTGGCAAAATCACTGACTATGACAGCGTTGGGCGACACCGGGATTATGTGGGCCTATTTTGTTTTGTTATTTGCCTCGGCTGGTGTGCTCGAACATTCCGGTATCAAAATTCCATATTTTGCCTTTTTTGCGCATGATCGTGGCTTTGAAACAACCGAAGCGCCGCTGAATATGCGGGTGGCTATGGGGATAGCGGCTTTCTTATGTATTGCGATCGGCGTGTTTCCTGCACCGCTATATAATATCTTGCCATATGCCGTTGACTATCATCCGTATGATGCCAGCCATGTGACGGGTCAAATGCAGCTATTGATATTTGCAATGTTGGCCTTTGTTGTGTTGATCCGTATGCGTTTATATCCGCCTGAAATACCATCTGTTGTGTTGAACTCTGATTGGTTTTACCGGCGTCTGGCCCCGCAAATTGGGCGCCCGGTATTACGAGCGGTGATGCTGGTATGGGGGTCGTTCCTGTGTCAGATGCGCGGCTTTATTGAGGCATTTTGGTTTGTCATCGACAAGTTGGTTCGTTCACCAGCGGCAGGTCCAACAATCCCCGGGCCAGCCGCACTGGTTCAGCTCATCTTGCTGTTGGCGGTTCTATCGATAGGCTATGTGGCGGCTCTCGGCTAATTGGTGCGGGGCAAACCGGCTTTGCCGGCGATGCGATGCGGCGCTTGGTCTTTGGCGCGTTTTCATTGTTATAGGCTGTGTGTTGGGCGTTGTCCCGGCATGGGCCGGTGATGGGGCCGACCAAACTGTATCGGCACCAGATTTTGCGGTGATTGAGATCAAATTAACACCAACACACCAGCGCGCGCCGATATCCTTTACCGTAAAAGTGGCAGAGACTGAAAGACAGCGGCGTCATGGTCTTATGTTTGTGTCCCATTTACCCGAACGGCATGGCATGTTGTTTGTGTTCGAAAGCGAAGCGCCGCGCCAGTTTTGGATGAAAAATACCCAAATTCCACTCGATATGTTGTTTTTTGATTCGGCAGGGCGGTTGGTGAATATGATCCACGCGGCGGTGCCGTTTAGCTTGACCCGGCGTAATTCAACTGGTCCAGCCCGCTATGTTTTAGAATTAAATGGCGGGGCGGCCGCTAAATTTGACGTGCAACCAGATGCGCAGTTGCTGTTGCCGCTGGCTGGCCAATAATGCGCCGCCGCTGATCAGGAAAAAAACAAAATAAAACTGGTTTTGCATGCGAAGAAGGCTTGAAAAATAGCTAGAGTGGGGATAAGAAAGCACCGTCGGAGTGTAGCGCAGCCTGGTAGCGCATCTGGTTTGGGACCAGAGGGCCGGG
>CAJWSS010000127.1:0-4788 GCA_913045915.1 uncultured Alphaproteobacteria bacterium
TGGCGCGCGATTTATCGGCGGCTGGCTATGGCACATTAAAACCGCTGGATACAGCGCCACATCAAGGCACATTTGACAGCCCGGTGCGCTGGCAGTTGGATCTTGGCGGGCAGGACCATTTATGTCCGTCAATCACGGGCATTGCGTTTGATAATGTGACCAATCCCGCCAGCCCAGAATGGATGGCCCGGCGTCTTACAGCCGTTGGCCAGCGTCCGATCAGCGCGCTTGTCGATATCACCAATTATGTGATGATTGACCTTGGTCGTCCCCTTCATGCCTATGATATTGATAAAATAAATGGCGATACGCTCTATGTGCGGTTGGCCAAGCAAGGTGAAACATTCGCCGCGCTGAACGAAAAGACCTATGACCTTAGCAGTGACATGCTGGTGATTGGCGATGCTGATGGGGCTGATGATCTTGCCGGGGTCATGGGCGGTGAACGCACAGGCGTGCGTGCTGAAACCACAAGAATGTTTCTTGAAATTGCCATTTTTGACCCGATTTCAGTCGCTACCACAGGGCGCCAACTCAACCTTCATTCAGATGCGCGCTATCGTTTTGAACGCGGCTTGGATGCGACAGCGCCGCAAACCATGGCCGGGCATATTGCACGTTTGGTGACATCCATTTGTGGCGGCCAAGCCAGCCATGCGGTCGAAGCCGGTAGCGGTGTTGATTGGCAACGTCAGATTGATTTGACACCAGATAAACTCACGCGGTTGACGGGTATTGAATTGCCAGCAGACCGCCAGCAACACATCCTTGAACAACTTGGATTTATTGTCGAGACAGCGGCAACAGGCTGGCGGGTCACGCCGCCATCATGGCGCGGTGATATTGATGGTGCGGCGGATCTGGTCGAGGAAATTGCCCGTATTCACGGGTTTGACCATTTGCCAGTTATGGCATTGCCGCGAACGCAAGTGGTGCCGCAACCGGCGGTTAATGCCGCGCAATTGCGTCCTTTGCAATTACGCCGCGCGCTCGCGGAATGCGGGTTAATGGAAGCGGTCACATTTTCCTTTCTGGCACCAAAAGAGGCTGGTTTGTTTGGCGGCGGCGCGGCGGCTTTGACATTGGTGAATCCAATCAGTGCCGATTTGTCGGTCATGCGCCCGTCAGCCTTGCCGAATTTGCTACAGGCGGCTGGCCGCAATCAGGATCGTGGTGAGGCGGATTGTGCCTTGTTCGAGGTCGGCCCGGTATTTTTGGGTGATGAACCCACCGATCAGCGCACCGCCTGTGCTGGTATTCGTCATGGCCATACGGCACCGCGCGAATGGCACGGCCAGCGCCGGCGTGTCGATGTGTTTGATGCCAAGTCAGATGCCGAAATGGCACTGGGCGTGCTGGGTGTGCGCAAAGCCAGCCTGCAGGTAGACAAATCTGCACCAGATTATTTTCACCCGGGGCGTTCCGGCGTATTGATGCAAGGCCGCACAAAATTGGCCAGCTTTGGCGAATTGCATCCAAATATTGCGTCACATTTTGGTTTACGCGGCCCGGTTGTCGGGTTTGAGCTGTTTCTCGATGACGTGCCATTGGCAAAAGCCAAAGGGCCGGCCAGAAGCTTGTTAAAAATGTCGGCGTTTCAGCCGGTGAACCGCGATTTTGCTTTTGTTCTTGATGCGGATGTTGCCGCAAGTGATTTGTTGCGGGCGGTTAAATCTGCCGCCGGGCCATTGTTGAGTGATGTACAGCTTTTCGATGTCTATCAGGGCAAGGGTATTGAGGATGGGAAAAAATCACTGGCGGTGACCATCACCCTGACGCCGCAAAAAGCCACAATGACCGAAGAGGAGATTGAAAAGATTTCTGCGGCGGTGGTGGCGCTTGCCAAGAAAAATTGTGGTGCCATCCAGCGCGGGTAACTTGCGCGTTCATCAAAATTTACGCCCGGCGGCGCGGCAGCATGGTGGCATTGTGGCATCGTGCATCTAAAACGTGGGGGCATCAGCTGATCAGAAATTTCGACCTTGGGGTTGATAAAGTATGATTTGTGGCGGCAAGCCCGGCTGATACGCGGATCAGCGCCGCCCCACATGCGTCGCTAAGTCTGGTTTTGCATAAATTGACCATTGAGTTTGATCAGCTCGATGACCAACGCGCGGCATTCCAGATCATCAGCAACCAGCTAGCAACAGGCGTGATGCCGTTTGACACTGTTGCCAACCTGTTCCGCGATAGCCTTGGTTATATTGATGACTGGCATGATATAACCACGTCCAGTCTGTTGCCAGACGCGGCATCATTACCATCTATTGTCTAAGCTGTTCTGCTGGCGGTTAGTCCATATATTCGATATCGGGCAGAGGAAATAGATTGCTGGAGTCTTCGCCTCGTGCCAGCTTTTCCAGAACATCAGCCTCAAATTGCACTTTCTTTTGCGCTTCGGCCAAGACCGTTTCTGCGCGAGCTAGCGGTACAACTGTGACACCATCATCATCCGCCAAAATAATATCGCCGGGGGTTACCGATACGCCGCCACAGCTGATTACATCATCGATGGATCCGCCCCATCCTTTATGGGGTCCTGCGGGGCTGGTGGCGCTGGCGAAAACTGGCAGGGGCATATCGCGTAGTTCAGCGATATCGCGCACCGCCCCATCAACAACAACGCCATTAATTTTTTGCAACATGGCACGGCTGTTTAAAATACCGCCCCACACGGCCCGATTGTCGAAATTTTCAGCGTCGATCACCAGCACTTCACCGGGGCGCAACATATTGATAATGGTGTGCATCGCCGCATTGTCTCCAGCAACCGACGCAATGGTGCGGGCTTGTCCGACAAAATGCATGCCCGCGGCAACTGGTGAAATGCGCCCGGCCATGACATTCTGTCGGTTCATACAGTCGCCGGCGATAGCTGGCGGGATGTCTGCCCAAGCGGCCATGGTTGCCACGGGAAGCGCGTCAAATTCATTTTTAAAGACCTGTACTGGCATCTTTCTTACTCCGTTGCAAATCCGCTACCGGGACGGGTATATTCGTCACGCGGTGGGCTAAAGACATCAAGAATTACAGCACCATCAGGCCCACCAATCACGCCATGTTCGACACCGCCAGGGCTGACCCAAAAATCGCCCTTTTTGACTTCAATCTCTTCGCCATCTTGAATACGGATCGCACTGCCCTCAAGCATCAGGCCCCATTGTTCCTGTGGGTGGCTGTGAATGGCGCCAACAGCGTTTGGTTCAATCCGAACAACTGAAATCATGGCTTTTTTACCGGGAAAAATACGGGTGGTGATGCCATCTGTTAGGGTGCGGGCAATCCCTTGGCTCATATCATCAATATTGAAAAAATTTGTGTCCTTTTGAGTCATGTCGGCGTCACCTTTGGCGGTCGTGATTGAAAATGGTTTGAATAGAGTGGATAAACATCCACAATCTTGAGGCTATAGTCTGCCGATGGTCGGCGGTAGAAAGCAAGATAATTTCAGTCCCAAAACGATGATGTTTGGCGCTTTTTTTCAGGCGTTGACGTCATGCCGGGTGTGGGTAAACCGCATTTGTTGCTGATTGTCTCGCGGGTACGCAATAACCAATAAAATGCTTATGCGCGCGCCGCCAAAATGTCCACAGCGGCTTTTTCGGCAATCATGATGGTCGGCGCGTTGGTATTGCCTGATACCAGCGTAGGCATGATTGATGCATCAACCACGCGTAAATTCTGGCATCCATAAACCCGCAAATGCGCATCAACAACATCACCTGCTTGTGGGTTAGGCCCCATTCGGCATGTTGAAACTGGGTGATATAGGGTGACGCCCGTGGCACGTGCATAAGCCAGCAATTCGTCATCGCTGGCTAGGTCTGCCCCGGGTCGTAATTCTGCCGCGACAATATCCTGCAGATCTGGACTGTTCATAATTTGCCGGGCGATTTTCATGCCGGCAACATGCACACGGCAATCTTCATCAGTGCTGAGATAATTATTGATAATGGTTGGTGCCGCCAAAGCATTTGCTGAATTGATATGGACCGTACCACGGCTTTCCGGGCGCAATTGGCAGGAACCAAATGTCATGCCGGGGACCTCATCAAAGACACGCTTGGCTGGGTTGGCAAAGCTGGCATGAGCAATGTGGAACTGAATGTCAGGGCCAGTCAGACCATCGCGTGATCGCACAAAACCAGCCAGTATGCCAGCAGGCAGGCTGAGCATGCCGCGGCGCGTCACTGTATATTTGATCACTTCGCCAAGAAAACTGATGCCCCGGGCTTTGTTATTAAGCGATATGTTGCGTTTGAGTTGCCATGACAGGCGCGAGATATAATGGTCCGCAAGATTCTCGCCAACCCCGGCCAATGGCGCCTGCACGGTGATGCCAAGATCTTGCAAGCGCTTGGCATCACCAATGCCGGATAATTCAAGAATTTGTGGTGATTGGATGGCCCCCGCCGCAATAATAACCTCGCGGCCCGCAAACGCATCAGTTGCTCTGCCATGCCGCTGATAGCGTACACCGGTGGCTTTATCGCCATCAAATAAAATTTTGGTCGCATGCGCGGATGTCACAATATGTAGATTGCGCCGGTGGCGGGCTGGGTCGAGATAGGCTTTTTTTGCCGAAAACCGAAGCCCATTTTTTTGGTTCACCTGATAATAAGAAAACCCGTCCTGCGTGCCGCTGTTATAGTCCTTATTATGGGGCCACCCTAATTTTTCTGCGGCAGTAACCACCCGGTCCAGTGCCTCATAGCGGTTTTGCACCGGGGCAACGTGTAGTGGACCGCCAACCCCATGGATGACGCTATCAAAATCTGTGTCGCCAGC
>CAJWSS010000128.1:0-4654 GCA_913045915.1 uncultured Alphaproteobacteria bacterium
CAACTGAAAAAGAAAATGAAGAAAATGACGATACGCAAGATCAAAATAATTCTAACAACAATGAAGACAATGAGAATAATGACTCTAGCAAAACAAGTGAAGATGAAAATATAAGCCAGGGAGTTGATAGTGAGGATGATGTAAGTGAGTTTAGACTAGAAGAACAGCAAAAAGAATGGCATCGTCAGTTTAAGCAAGAGTTGGAGGAGTGGCATCGTCAGGATGACGGTAAAATGCCCAAACCTGTCCGCAAGCGTTGGATGGCAAACAGCCTAACTCTAGAAACCTTGTGTGCCTTGCACGAGCAAAATCCCGCAGGTATTGGGTTACTCAGTGATGAGATCATCGGAGTTTTAGACGGCCTCAATCAATACAAGAGTAAGGGCAATGATAAGCAAAAATTATTGAGCCTTTGGAACGGTCGCTCATTTGAGAATCCAACTGCTGATAGTGATCGGTACATCCCAAATGTGTTTGTGCCAATCTCAGGTGGAATCCAAAATGAACTTGTAATAAAAATAATCAATGATTCCAACACAACTGATGGATTGGCAGGAAGATTCTTGTTTAACCACCTATTGTTGCAGCCAGTCCTTACAGTAGAGGAAAAACGTAAAATCTATGATTTGATCGCTAGATCAAAGGGGAAGGATATCCTCACTGGTATTTTTCATAAGCTAGCTAGTGTACGAGATCAATCCAACCAAGTTTTGATGAACCATTATGCTAGAGATCATCTTGCTAATTATGCTCATCACTTAGAGTTGGAACAGAGAAAGGGTAGTGATCAGGCTGCTGCTGCCTATGCGAAATTGAGAACGTACACTTATAGGATTGCCTTGCTGCTACATTATGTGTCTGAGTCAAAACCTGATGAGCATGAGCTCAGTGAGTCAACTGCAATAAATACGATCCAAGTGATGCGTTTTTTTGTTGCCAATATGAAGCGTGCCTATGGTTCTGTTGAGCTAACTGATAAAGAACGCAAGGCTAGGTCTATTCTGGACAAGTTGCAGCAATTAGGTGGTCGTGCAAAGCATGATGAAGTGAAGCAGCCAATTAAAAGAACAGTTCCGTCAAAGGAGGCGTCTGAGTTGATTAAGGAGTTAATTGGATGTAATCAGCTACGGGAGGTCATCGATGGCAGGTCCAAGTTTATAGAATTGGTGAAGAAGTGAAGAGGTTAGCTGTTTTCCCAGTATTTATGGGGTATAGAGGTTCTTCACGTCTTCTTCACCGTATGTGAAGAAGTGAAGAGGATAGATTGCTAGCTATTTGTAAGTTCTTCACCTCTTTCAGATGAGCGGTTTACGATTGTAATACTTTTAGCACCTGCGAGGGCAACTTCCACGCTGATTGCCCGCGCCGCTCCACCAGCACCAAGCATCAAAATATTTTTTCCGGTGACCTCATAGCCATTGCCGCGGCAACCAGCGACAAACCCGGCCCCATCAAAATTATCACCATAGAGCCGGCCATCTGGATCAAACCGAACCGCGTTCACCGCGCCGGTTAGCCGCGCCACGGTGCCCAACTCATCGCATAATTCTGCCATTGCCAGCTTGTGCGGAATCGTCACTGCCAGACCGCCAAAATTCGGCACAGTCTGCAAGCCTCGTATAATACCGTCCAGCGCCGCTGGTGGGGCGTCTATCGGCACCATAATATGACCAAGACCAGCCGCGGCAAATCGCGGGTTAAACACCATGGGCGCGCGCACATGTGTAACCGGATGCGCAATCACCCCAAATACCCGGCTATTGCCATCCACCCATGGCATGGGCGGTACAGCAGATTCTTCGATTTTTGACATAGCCCCCTCTGGCATGATCAAGCCTGACGCGTTGTGGCGCGGCGAAATTCTAGCCTAGCTTGCGATCAATGACCAGCCGGCAGATGCGGCAGTTGCCTGCTTGCCAGCAATAAAAAATCGAAAAATGGTCACAGCAATGCCCATTTTCAGCCGTTTTTCCCGCCTATCTCTGATCATGTCACCGGCGCTTGTTAAATCCTCACCCACTGTTTTGACAAGTGCTGGTGCGCCTGACTGAAAAAAATCCGATGTTCTAAAACAGGAAAGATCAACAGATGAAACAAATACACACATTTTCTATCATCTCTGGCGCATTGGTCGTATCAGCGGCCTTGATCACCGGGCTGGCCAGTGCCGATATGACAACTGATCGCAAACATAAATCAATGATGCACGCCCAAAAGCTCGACACCAATGACGATGGTGCGATCAGCCTTGACGAGCTTACCGCCCGCCAAGACCGCCGCTTTGCCAAATTGGACCATGACGATAATGGGATGATTGAAAAACATGAATTTAACGCCCGCCTGATCGCCATGTTTCAGCGCATGGATCGCGATGGGGATGGGGTTTTACGGGGTGATGAATTGCCCGGCCACCGCTATGGTGGCAAAACACATCAGCATGGCGATAAGGCGGCCGACCACTACAAAAACAGCTGACGCGTCATATGACGCCGGCTGTATGGCCTGCGCTGGTCAAGTGACTCTCCCTGAACTTGATGGGATTTTTGTGGCCTCCTCCAGCCATATCCCCGCACCAGCGCAGGTCAAGGCTCTGCCAATCGCTGAATCGGTTACTCGTCTCTTTGAAAATCAAGCGACGCCGAATTGATACAGTAGCGAAGCCCGGTTGGCTTTGGGCCATCTGGAAACACATGCCCAAGATGCGCGTCACAGGCATTGCAATGCACTTCGGTACGCCGCATGAAAAAACTGTTATCTTCAGTTTCGCCGATTGGCGCCTGGTCCATTGGCGCATAAAAGCTGGGCCAGCCAGACCCAGAATCAAATTTTGTCTGCGAGTCAAACAACGCCGCACCGCAACAAACACAATGGTAAATACCAGCTTCGTGCCTATCATAGAGCGCGCCGGAAAATGCCGGTTCGGTGCCATGTTTACGGGTCACATGAAATTGTTCTTCGGTAAGAATTTGCCGCCATTCATCGTCAGTTTTGATGATTTTTTTCATTCATTCAGCCTCTGTTCCAGCCTGTCTATTATGTAAAATATCAAAAATTTTCTGCGGGGTGACCGGCATATCAACATGGCGTATGTCAAGCGCATCACACACCGCGCCAACCACCGCTTGCGGCGCGCCAATCGCACCGGCCTCTCCCGACCCTTTAATCCCCAAAACATTATTCTGGCAGGGCGTATTGCGCATATGGATATCGAGTGGTGGGAAATGATCCGCCCGCGGCATCGCATAATCTAAAAATGATCCAGACAGGATCTGCCCCTCATCATCATAAACCACATGTTCAAACAGCGCCTGCCCAACACCCTGGGCGATGCCGCCATGGATCTGGCCAGCCAACATTTGCGGATTAATCACCAGGCCAAAATCATCAACAACGGTAAAGCGTTCCAGTGCCACAGTGCAACTGGCCGGGTCAATTTCCACCTCGGCAATATGACATCCATAAGGATAGGTCGCACCCGCCGTTTCATAGCTATGGGCAATATTCAACAAATGCGGCTGGCCTGCCACCGCCAGCGTTTTCACCAGATCTTCAAAATCGATGGAATGATTGGTGTTTTCAACGATAAACAGGCCATCTTCAAAGCGTATCTGGTCTTCGCTCGATTGCAGAGATTGCGCCGCATAGGGCAAAGCGGCGGCGATGATTTTTGCCGCCGCCTCGGCAGTTGCCGACCCCAAAACAGCGGTCATCCGGGCGCCGCCAGTGGTGCCGCGCAACCCGCGCGCTGAGTCACCCTGCATCACGGTTATTTTGTCGGCATCATAGGATAACCGGTCAGATAATATTTGCGTCAGCGTGGTCCGGTGCCCCTGCCCGTTACATTGCTGTGCGGCATGCAAAATGACCCGTCCATCGTCAAAAAACTCGATCTCTACGCCGGAGTCGGTACCACCGCCACATTGTTCAAGATACATGCCATAGCCAATACCGCGAAGCCGCCCTTGTGCCAGCGCTTGCTGTTTTCGCGCCGCAAACCCGGCAAGATCGGCCTTGTCCATCGCCATATCCAGCAAGGCAGGCATATCACCTGAATCTATGGTGCCACCAACTGGCATTTCATAGGGAATTTGTGACGCTTTGATCATATTTATTTTGCGTATTTCAATCCGGCTTTTGCCAGTGATGTCGGCAATATGATCCATCAACCGTTCCATCAAATAATTGGCCTCAGGCCGGCCAGCCCCACGATAGGCATCAACCGCTGGCGTATTCGTCACCACCCCAACCACGCGCAAGCTAGTGGCAGGAATATCATAAATTGTTGTAAGGGTGCGACAGCCCGACATGGTGGGAATATAGGTTGAAAAATTTGATAACCAGGCCCCCATATTGGCAAAAGCGGTGACTTTTAGCGCCTGAATGCGGCCAGCGCGATCAATCATGGCAGAGGCTTGCGATTTATTATCACGTCCATGAAGATCTGCGACAAAGGCTTCAGACCGATTTTGTTGCCACCGTACTAAGGCTCCAAGTCGGCGCGCCGCCCATGCCAGACAAATTTGTTCCGGGTGCAAGAAAATTTTAAATCCAAAACTGCCGCCAACATCCGGTGTGCGCACCCGCACTTTGTCCAGCGGCATCGACAAGGCCGTAGCAATTTGCTCGGCTATGCCAACCGGTCCTTGTGTGCCGC
>CAJWSS010000129.1:0-4646 GCA_913045915.1 uncultured Alphaproteobacteria bacterium
AAGCAGGTGGTAGCTCCAGAAACGGTCGCGATTCGGCTGGTCGTCGTCTTGGTGTGAAAAAATTTGGTGGCGAATCGGTTTTGGCCGGCAACATCATCATGCGCCAGCGGGGCACAAAAGTGCATCCCGGCGACAATGTTGGCATGGGCAAAGACCATACCCTGTTCGCGCTGACGGAAGGCCAAGTTGCTTTTCGGCAAAAATCTGGCGGTAAGATGTTTGTTAATGTTGTGCCGATGGCAGAGGCCGCCGAATAAGACTCTTGGTCATCGCCATCATATGATGTGACCGACCGGGGTTAGATTCAACTGGCCTGAAACAGATTGCAGGGGAATGACAGTATTGTTGTTCCCCTATTGTTTTTTTCAACATGTATTTTGTCAGCATCAGCCAGACAGCGTGAATCGAAAGCACCAGAATGAAATTTCTAGACCAAGCCAAAATCTATATGCGTTCTGGCAATGGTGGGCCGGGCTCGGTAAGCTTTCGGCGCGAAGCACATGTGCCATTTGGCGGCCCAGATGGCGGTGACGGCGGGCGCGGCGGTGATGTTGTCGCGGTGGCGGTGAACGGGTTAAACACGTTGATTGATTATCGCTATCAACAGCATTTCAAGGCTGATTCTGGCCGTCCGGGGGCGGGCCGTGACCGCAGTGGGGCATCGGGCAAAGACGTGACACTGCGCCTGCCAATCGGCACCCAGATCTTATCAGATGACCAGCAAACGGTGCTGGCAGACCTGACCTATGAGGGCCAGAGCATCATTCTAGCCAAAGGCGGCATTGGCGGCAAAGGCAATGCGTTTTTCAAATCATCAACCAATCGTGCCCCGCGTAAATCGCAACCTGGTGAAACCGGCCAGGAAATGTGGGTATGGTTACGGCTAAAACTGATTGCTGATGCGGGTTTGCTTGGCATGCCAAATGCTGGCAAATCAACATTTTTAAGCGCGGTATCGGCGGCCCGCCCGAAAATTGCCGATTATCCCTTTACCACGTTGCACCCCAACCTTGGTGTTGTTGGCATTGATGGCAAAGAATTTGTGATGGCGGATATTCCCGGACTGATCGAAGGCGCGCATGAAGGTGCCGGGCTGGGCCATCGGTTTTTAGGGCATGTCGAACGCTGCCGGATTTTATTACATCTTGTTGACGCCACCGGTACTGACCCGGTCGCGGCATGGCAAATTTTACGGCAGGAGTTAAAAGCCTATGGTGGCGGCCTCTATGACAAGCCTGAAATTGTCGGCCTGACAAAACTTGATGCAACCCCGGCTGATTATGCAGATGAATTGGCGGCTGAACTCCGCGCGGCTGGGGCTGGCCAGGTGATGTGCTTGTCCGCTGTCACCGGCAGTGGCGTCACCGACATGTTGCGGCAATTAATAAGCGTTATCGAAATAAGCCGGGCTAAAGATGCCGCACCGCAAGAGGTTGAACCATGGTCGCCATAACCGGGCGCAATGCCCTGCCAGACGCCCGCCGAATCGTTGTGAAGGTTGGGTCAGCATTACTGGTTGATGAGGATAAGAACACCATCAACACCGCCTGGCTGGCTGGCATTGCCAGCGATATTGCGCGGCTGAAAGCGGCAGGAAAAGATGTTGTGGTGGTCTCTAGCGGTGCCATTGCACTGGGAAGCCGGTTGCTGAAAATCCATAACAAAACCATGAGTCTCCAAGAAAAACAGGCGGCCGCCGCCACCGGGCAAGTCACGCTGGCGCATGCATGGATGGATGCGCTTGGCGCACATAAGGTGCAAACTGCCCAGATTCTGTTATCACCAGACGATACCGAAACCCGGCGCAAACATTTGAACGCCCGTGCCACCATGGGGGCATTGCTAGAGCTTGGCGCGGTACCTGTGGTCAATGAAAATGACACCGTGGCGACAGCAGAAATCCGCTTTGGCGATAATGATCGTCTGGCGGCGCGGGTGGCGGCGATGATTGGGGCCGATCTTCTGGTTCTGTTATCTGATGTTGATGGTCTTTACACCGGCAACCCGAACGATAACAAGGCCGCAACGCACCTGCCCCAGATCGATCATATCACCGCTGATATTATGGCCATGGCTGGCGCGGCAAATGCACAATATGCGTCTGGCGGCATGGTTACCAAGCTCGAAGCGGCGCGGATCAGCACCGCCGCCGGCTGTCATATGATTATCTGTGATGGGCGTGACCCGGAACCGCTTTCACGGCTGGAAAAGGGTGCAACCTGCAGTTGTTTTATCGCAACAGAAACGCCACATGCGGCGCGCAAACAATGGATCGCCGGGGCCTTGACGCCGCGCGGCACCATAGCTGTGGACGCTGGGGCGGCGCTGGCTCTGCGTCGCGGAAAATCACTTTTACCAGCCGGGGTTGTCGCTGTTGACGGACAATTTGATCGGGGTGACCTGATTGCTGTTGAAGACCAGTCAGGCCGGGTAATAGGCCATGGCCTGTCCAGCTACAGCGCTGGCGATGCGGCCAAAATCAAAGGCCACAAAAGCCGTGAAATTGAAACCATGCTAGGGTATCGTGGTCGCGATGAGATGATCCACGCAGATAATCTGGTGGTAATTGATAACTAGGCCATGGTGACAAGGGCTTGGTGTTCAACGGGGCCGGACTGGAACTAAAATGACAGACACAACCGCGCATACACAAGACGCAACGCGTTTGATCGACAGCATGGTCACCGCCGCACGCGCGGCACAAATGGTGCTGGGCACCAGCCGCTTTGCCACACGGCAACTGGCACTGCGTGAAGCTGCAAAACTTATTCGGACACACACAGCCGATTTACTCGCCACCAATAAAAAAGACCTTGCCGCGGCGGTAACAACTGGTCTGAGCGATGCGTTTATTGACCGGCTCACCCTCACCGAATCGCGGATTGAAGATATGGCGGTTGGCTTGGAAACGATCGCCACCCAGCCAGACCCCATTGGTGCGGAACTGGCACGTTGGCAACGTCCAAATGGCCTCGATATCACCCGTCAATCGACGCCTTTAGGCATTATTGGTGTGATTTATGAATCGCGCCCTAATGTCACAATTGATGCCGCCGGCTTGTGTGTGCTGGCCGGCAATGCAGTAATTTTGCGCGGCGGCAGTGACAGCCAGCATAGTTCCGCCTTGCTTGCCGATATTATGGTACGTGGGTTGGTGGCGGCCGATTTGCCGCCTGCGGCTGTGCAGATTGTGCCAACAACCGATCGCGCCGCGGTTGGGGCAATGCTGGCCGCGGTGGGCGGTATTGATGTCATTATCCCACGTGGGGGCAAATCACTGGTAGAGCGCGTTCAGCGCGAAGCACGCGTGCCGGTGTTCGCGCATTTAGAAGGCATCTGCCACATTTATATCGACAAATATGCAGACCTCACCAAAGCCAGAACCATTGCCGTGAATGCGAAAATGCGGCGTACCGGCATCTGTGGTGCCGCCGAAACCATGCTTGTGCATCAGGATGTGGCGGCTGAGATGCTGCCCGCCATTGCCGCTGATTTGCAAAAGGCAGGCTGTCAATTACGCGGCGACAGCGCGGCAAAGTCACTGGTCCCTGACATGCAACTTGCCAATGATGATGACTGGCACACCGAATATCTTGATGCCATTTTATCGGTGCGGGTTGTCGATAGCATCGATATGGCGATAGATCACATTGCCCGCTATGGGTCTGGTCACACCGAATCGATCATCACCGAATCGGATGAAGCGGCAGACGCATTTCTGACCCGTGTTGACAGCGCCATTGTGATGCGTAACGCATCAACGCAATTTGCAGATGGCGGTGAATTTGGTATGGGCGCCGAAATTGGCATTGCCACTGGCAGATTGCATGCGCGCGGCCCGGTTGGCGGTGCCCAGCTGACAAGTTTTAAATATGTTGTGCGCGGTGATGGCCAAATCCGTGGCTAACCGCACCCGGCATGAACGCTCGCCTTTATTTCACAGCCGGACAAAGCTGAAAATTGGCTTGGTTGGGGGGTCGTTTAACCCGGCGCATGCCGGCCATATTCACATGAGTATAGAAGCCTATCGCAAGCTGGGGCTGGATCAAATCTGGTGGCTTGTGAGTCCTCAAAACCCACTGAAAGCGCCGACCAATATGGCCAGTTTAACCGACCGGCTGAGCATCGCCCGCGCACTCACTGACCGTTTGCCTTTCATCCATGTGATTGCGCCCGAAGTCAGACTGCCTAGCAATTTCACCTTTGAAACATTGAAATATCTGCGCGCAACCATGCCTTTGGCCCGCCTTGTTTGGGTCATGGGGGCAGACAATCTTGTGCAGTTCAGACAGTGGAAACGCCATAAAGACATAATAGATTTACTACCCATTGCCGTAATCGACCGGCCGGGCTATTCTTATCAGGCTATAAGCGCTGGTCGGCAACTATTTAAGCGCCGCTATACCCATGGTCAATTGCGGTGCAGACTTGTCAGTACGGGACAGAAAATGCCGGGATGGTGTTTCATAGCAGGACAACGGCATCATGCGTCAGCAACCGATATTCGGCAAAACCGCCATGTATGCCAATCGCGTAAGGATGAAACGCAAAGGCTGGATATTTGAAGGAGAAACCCATTTCTAAACCACATACTGCATGTGATGCAGACCAGATCCTTGAATTAATCACCACCTCATTAGACGATG
>CAJWSS010000130.1:0-4576 GCA_913045915.1 uncultured Alphaproteobacteria bacterium
CCGCCGATCCGAAGCCAGCGCGGGGCCAACAAGTCAACAAGCTGTTTGCCAATGCCAACTGTGCAAGCCTCATGAAATGACTGATGATTACGAAAACTATTTAAATATAGTTTCAGCGATTTTGACTCGACCATCCATTGGTCGGGCACATAATCAATCACAAGATGTGCAAAATCTGGTTGGGCTGTCACCGGGCAAAGTGAAGTAAATTCAGGTTGCACAAAACGCGCAACAAAATTTGTGTCTGGGTGAGGGTTCGGTACCCGCTCAAGTTCGGCGTCTTCTGGCCGTTGTGGCTGTTGCGACGCTTTGCCAAGTGCTTTTAAATTTTCCATCTTGCCACCCGTTTCGTGCTGCTGTTGATGTGCCTGATGAAGGCCTCGGTTTTTCTACACGTTAAATATGTGCATTCCAAGCACCGATCAATGGCCGGATGATTAATTGTGGCACCACAGGCGGTAATGATGTTGTTTGCCGGCTCGTTTCCACCTAGACTAGCGCCTTGTTATTGGCTGGGCGTTTCTAACCAACCAATGGTGGGATCGCTTTGGTCATCTGCACTATATCTATCATCAATGCCAGCCTTACATGTTCAGGAGTTGTTAATGTCTAGTCTTTTGTTTGAACCCATCACTCTGGCCGGCATGACACTGCCAAACCGCATAGTGGTGGCGCCAATGTGTCAATATTCGGCTGACAATGGCACGATGAATGAGTGGCATATCGCTAATGCTGGATCATTTGCCCGAAGCGGGCCGGGGTTGATCATTTTAGAGGCAAGTGGTGTCGAAGCGGCTGGCCGCATCACGCATGGATGTGCGGGTCTCTATTCTGATGAAAATGAAGCGGCAATGGCGCGTGTAGTGGCGCTCTGCAAATCGGTTGGGCATAGTAAAATTGGTGTTCAGTTGGCGCATGCGGGCCGTAAAGCCTCGACACAGCGGCCATGGGAAGGTGGGTCTGCACTATCTGATGGGGCATGGCAAACATTTGCACCTTCGGCCATTGCCTTTGATCCTGCATGGCATACGCCGCAAGCCCTTGATGATGATGGTTTGGCAAGAATCAAGCAGGCTTTCGTTATGGCGGCTGAACGTGCGTTAAGAATTGATATGGATGTCATAGAATTACATGCCGCGCATGGCTATTTGCTGCATCAGTTTTTATCGCCACTCAGCAATCAGCGTGACGATTCCTATGGGGGGTCGCTGGAAAACCGCATGCGGTATCCGTTGGAGATTTTTGATGCCGTGCGCGCGGTGTGGCCACAAGACCGGCCGTTACTTGTTCGGGTATCTGCAAGCGACTGGGTTGAAGGCGGCTGGGATGTCGAACAAACCGCGTCATTTGCTGAAGCGTTGCAAGACCGGGGGTGTTCAGCCCTTCATGTGAGCAGTGGTGGCAATTCCCCCTTGCAACAAATTGATATAGGGCCGGGGTATCAGGTTGGATTTGCCGATTTTATCCGGCAACGCGTCGACATGCCGGTGATCGCTGTTGGCATGATCACTGACCCGTTTCAGGCGGAAACGATTATTCGGGCAGGGCAGGCTGATATGGTGGCCCTGGCACGTGAATTTTTGCGTGACCCGCATTGGGTCTGGCGTGCGGCAAAGGCATTGCGTGCGACTAGTTCGGTGCCACAACAATATCAACGGGCAGTGTCATTTGATTAACGGTGTAGATAACTATTTATAGCGAGTGAAAACGGGTGGGGGCGCCAACACCGTTGCCTGAATAGGCTGACAAAAAGACTGCTGGGTAGGGTTTGTCTTGGATGATGCAAAATCATTTGCCGTTTTGTGCCGCGATTGTGGGTCTGCCGGGTTTGTTGGTGCCCCGGACCCGCCTTATGATTGTGTTGTGTGTCACAGCCGGAATATCCGGTGCCACGCTGAATTATTCGGTTTGACAATTGCGCATATCGATTGCGACGCGTTTTATGCGTCAATTGAGAAGCGTGATAATCCGGATCTGCTGAACAAACCGGTGATTGTCGGTGGTGGGGATCGCGGCGTTGTTGCCGCCGCCTGTTATATCGCAAGGCAATATGGGGTGCGCTCTGCTATGCCAGCCTGGCAGGCTTTAAAACGCTGTCCTGATGCGGTTGTGATTAAACCGCGGATGGCACATTACACAAAAATTAGCCGGCAGGTTCGCGACCATATGCTGTCATTAACCCCGCTTGTCCAGCCTCTGTCGATTGATGAGGCATTTCTGGATTTGTCCGGCACGCAAAAATACCATAAATGTAGCCCTGCCGAGGCCCTTATCCGCTTGCAAAAACATATTTATGCCGATGTTGGCATCACCGTTTCGATTGGTCTTGGGCCAAATAAATCCCTCGCCAAAATGGCGTCTGACCGGGATAAACCAGATGGTTTTTTTGTGATTGGCGCGGCTGAGGCTGAAGCTTGGCTCGCCCCACAACCGGTGTCTGTTCTCTTTGGCATTGGCAAAGCCACGCTGAAAAAATTACATGCCGCTGGCTATCACAGCTGTGCTGATCTTGGTGCCGCCGATGAACGTCAATTGACCAAGGTGCTGGGCAGTCAGGCGGGGCGGATCATGGCGCTGGCAAAGGGAATTGACCCACGCCCGGTGACGCCTGAACGCGCCGCTAAATCAGTGTCGAATGAAACGACATTTTCGTGTGATTTGACAGAATTTTCAGAATTAGAAGCCGTTTTAGAGAGGTTATGCGGTAAATTAGCGAAACGATTAAAATCTAGCCAGCTCACCGGGGCGACAGTGACCTTGAAGCTGAAGCGATCAGATCACCGGATCATCACCCGCGCGCATAGTCTTGAGACACCGACCGATAAGGCGCATATCTTATTTGATATTGGCCGTAGGCTTCTTGTACCGGAAACGCAAAAATCTATACCGTACAGGCTGTTAGGCATAGGTGTTAGTCATTTAAATCAGGCTAGTTCTAGCTTGTTCCTTGATTTGAATGATGAGGTGAATGACAAGCGAAACCGGTTAGAAGCGGCGATGGATCGTTTGCAGGGCAAACTTGGCGACAGCATCATTCAATCCGGTCGACAATTTTCCCGCCACCGCACCGGCACGCAAAATGATGATACCGCCTAATAAGGGTGTTTTGGCGTGCGGTCGCTGGATAATGATTGCTGGCGTTGTTGACAAAGCCATTCAATGGCATCAGCCAGATGAATTTGATCGATATGATCGTCACCACGCGCAACGCGCAGGCGGTGCGCCTCGATTAATACATCTGCATGTGTGGTTCCAACCGGGGGTTCAAACCGGTACGCCGCCAACTCTATCAGCATACCAAGCGGATCCCTGAAATAAATTGAATCCATAAAGCCGCGATCTTTTGGGCCGGAATGGGTAATGCCGCGTTCGTCCAAACGTTCAACGGTCTGGGCAAATGTCGCCTGGCTAACGGTAATGGCCAGATGATGCAGATGCCCGGCGCCTTGCGGTGGGCGCCGCTTTTCCGCTTTTCGGGTTTCATCGGTAAATACCGTGATTAAACGCCCATCGCCGGGATCAAAATAAACATGGCCTTCATCTGGGTTGTCCAGATTAGGCTGGTCAAAAACGAATGGCATACCCAGAACACCCTCCCAGAAATCGATAGAGGTCTGGCGATCAGCCCCGATGATGGTGATATGGTGAATGCCTTGCGCCTGAATTTTTCGCATAGATCTTTGCCCTACAAAATCTGCTAGTGATGGGTAATTTGCTGTATCTACCAACCGGCGGCGCCGGTTTTAATGAAGGTACCGTTATTCAACTCGCGCATGGCTTGTTGCAATTCAGCCTGTGTGTTCATAACAATTGGGCCATGCCATGCCACAGGCTCTTTTAACGGTGCACCAGAGATCAACAAAAACCGCACCCCCTGTTCGCCAGAGGTGACAGCCACCTCATCACCATCACCAAACAAAACCAATGTCCGGTTGCCTGATAGATCACGAATTTCAATCTCTTCTCCGCCAAATTCCTTTTCAACTTTCACCCCAAAAGGCGACGAGGCGTTGCTGAAAGACGCGCTACCCTCAAAAATATAAGCAAATCCCTGACGCCGCGTGTCAAATGGAAAGACTTTGAAACAGTTGGGGGGCAGGGTGATGTCGAGATATTGGGGTTCGGCGGCGATGCCATCAACCGGCCCTTGATAGCCGCGATAGTTACCCGCAATGATACGAATGCGGCTGTCATCATCATCGTGAAGTTCGGTTATCTCGTTCGACTTGATATCCTGATAGCGCGGCGTGGTCATTTTTTGGCTTGCTGGCAAATTTGCCCATAATTGAAAGCCGTGCATCTCGCCAGCCGCGTTGCCATGCGGCATTTCCTGATGAATGATGCCTGATCCGGCCGTCATCCATTGGACGTCACCACCGCTCAACGTGCCCTGATTGCCTAGGCTGTCACCATGATCAACGGTGCCTTTTAACACATATGTGATGGTTTCGATGCCGCGATGTGGGTGCCATGGAAAACCATTTTTATAATGTGCCGGGTTATCATTACGAAAATCATCCATCATCAAAAATGGATCAAACGGCGTGGTATCACCAAAACCGAAAACCCGGTGCAG
>CAJWSS010000131.1:0-4561 GCA_913045915.1 uncultured Alphaproteobacteria bacterium
CGCTTACTAATAATTTTCAGCAGGCCGATACCGGTACAAAAATGATCCATATTGGCGAGGGAAGCCGTTCGACGATTATTTCCAAGGGTATTTCAGCCGGGCGGTCGCAAAATTGTTATCGTGGTTTGGTGCGGATCCAGCCTGGCGCGGAAAATGCGCGCAATTTCACGCAATGTGATTCATTGCTTGTTGGCGATCGGTGCGGAGCCCATACGGTGCCCTATATCGTATCGCGCAATCCAACTGCGAAAATTGAACATGAGGCGACAACCTCGCGGATTTCAGAAGACCAGCTGTTTTATTGCCTGCAACGCGGCATCAGCGAAGAAGATGCTGTCTCATTGATCGTCAATGGCTTTTGCAAAGAGGTGATGAAAGAATTGCCAATGGAGTTTGCTGTCGAAGCGCAAAAGCTGATCGGGATCAGCCTAGAAGGTTCGGTCGGTTAATTAGTTTGATAAGAATGAATGGAAACAACGAATGACGCCTCTACTTGAAATTAAAGATTTGCATGCATCAGTTGGTGATACACCCATCTTGAAAGGCATTAATTTGACCATCAACCATGGTGAAATTCATGCCATCATGGGGCCGAATGGGTCAGGCAAAAGCACTATGTCATATGTGCTGTCCGGACGTGATGGTTATGAGGTCACTGGCGGTGATGTGCTTATGAATGGCCAGTCTATTCTGGAAATGGAAGCCGATGAGCGTGCCCGTGCGGGCATGTTTTTGGCGTTTCAGTATCCGGTTGAATTGCCGGGTGTGGCAGGTATGAACTTTTTGCGCGCCGCGGTCAATGCACGCCGCCTCGACAAAGGCGAAGATGAAATTGACCAGCTTGAATTTGTCAAAATGGTGCGTGCCAAGGCCAAGGATCTCAGCATTGATGACGAGATGCTAAAACGGGCTGTTAATGTCGGGTTTTCGGGCGGTGAGAAGAAACGCTATGAAATTTTGCAGATGGCGCTACTCGAACCACAACTGGCGGTTCTTGATGAGACTGACTCCGGGCTTGATGTTGATGCGCTAAAGATCGTTTCGGAGGGGGTGAACATTCTGCGTGATGCCAACCGAAGCATGTTGGTGATCACCCATTATCAACGGCTGTTGAATCATATTGTGCCTGATTATGTGCATATTTTGGCAAATGGTAAAATCCGCCGGTCGGGTGGCAAAGAATTAGCCTTAGAGGTAGAGGAGTCAGGTTATGCCGGAATCGATGATGCAGCCTGATTTGCAGAATGTAGCCCCGGTGAATGGGGTGCGGGCGGCGGCGCTAGCGCGTTGGCAGGAACGGGGCTGGCCCGGGGTGAAAGACGAAGCATGGCGCTTCACCCGTTTGGCCGCGCTGGATAAATTATCACTGCGGCCAGCAGATACCAGCCTTGCAGATGGCATCCCGGCTTTGCCGGCCGATATGTTGCCGGCTGGTGCGCATGTGATCCGTTTTCATGATGGTGTGTTGGTACCAGACAGTCTAAGCGCGATGCCAGCGGGAATCAGCGCAACGCCGATTAGTGAAGACGATTTGGGCGCTATTGTTGATATCGCGCCAACTGACCATCCGGTCACTGATTTGTCAGTTGCGGCGATGACCAGCGGTCTGTCGTTGGATGTGGCGGCTGGTGCAAAGGTAACTACCCCGATCATTTTACTTTTTACCGGGGACAGCGGTTCGGTTTCAGCCCACCCAGTGATATTGCTGCGTGTTGGCACTGGCGCCGCGGCGGTCCTCGCCGAATGGCACAGCACCAGCGTTGGCTTGTCGGCACCAGTGTTGGCTATTGATATCGCCGACAGCGCTAGGTTGGATTATGCGAAAATCCAGCAAGACAGCACCGCAACAACGCATCTGGCAGCAACCGGCATCAAAATGGGCGAGGCTGCCGTGCTGGATGGGTTTCAATTATCAATTGGCGGGTGTCTTGCCCGGTTAGAGGCGCATGTAATGTTGGCGGCTGAGAATGCCGATTGCCGATTATCGGCAATTTATCTTGGGCGCCGGAGCCAGCATCATGACATCACCACTAATATGACACACGCACGTGGCCATTGTCAGTCAAACCAAGTTATTCGCGGCGTGTTGGATGGGACGGCGCGCGGCGTTTTTCAGGGCAAAGTCCATGTGGCACAAGATGCCCAAAAGACTGACGGCCAGCAAATGAGCCGCGCCTTATTATTGTCGCGGAAAGCCGAGGCTGACGCCAAGCCAGAGCTTGAAATTTATGCAGATGATGTCATTTGCGCGCATGGGGCGACCGTTGGTGAGCTTGATGAAACCCAGCTTTTCTATCTCACCAGCCGCGGTATTTCACGCGACGTAGCGCGGGCAATGTTGATCGCGGCGTTCCTCGATGATGCTGTTGATATGATTGAGAACGCTGATTTGGGTGCGTTGTTGCGGCCGCATGTGACCGCTTGGATGCAGACACAAGAAGGAACCGTTGATGACTAACCAAATGGCATCAGCCCGCCAGACTGCTGAATTGGACATTGATAAAATCCGCGCTGATTTTCCTATTTTGTCGCGGCAAGTCAATGGCAAGCCATTGGTGTATCTTGACTCAGCTGCCTCTGCACAAAAGCCCAATCAGGTGATAGAGGCGCTGGTATCAGCCTATCAGGACACCTACTCAAACGTGCATCGGGGGTTGCATTTCTTGTCTGAGGCATCAACCGATGCCTATGAGTCGGTGCGCGGTAAAGTGGCCCGCTTTATTGGGGCGGCATCAGGGGATGAAATTGTGCTGACTGCCGGGGCGACAATGTCATTGAATCTGATCGCCCAGAGCTGGGCGGCACCGCGGTTGCAGGCTGGTGATGAAATCCTGATCAGCATTGCTGAGCATCATGCCAATATTGTCCCGTGGCAAATGGTGGCGGAAAAAACCGGCGCTGTTGTGCGGGCATTTCCGATGGAAGATGACGGCAGTTTCCGCATGGGCGCGTTGACCGATATGATCACCGCCAAGACCCGCATTATTGCAATACCGCATGTGTCGAATGTCTTGGGCACGGTGTTTCCGGTTGCAGATATCGCCAAGCACGCCCGCTCTGCCGGGGCTTTGCTGGTCGTTGATGGCTGTCAGGGCGTGGTTCATATGCCAGTGGATGTGCAGGCTCTGGGGGCAGATTTTTATGTGTTTTCAGGTCACAAATTATATGGGCCAAATGGCGTTGGTGTGTTGTGGGGGCGCGGCGATATTTTGGCAGATATGCCGCCATTTTTAGGTGGTGGAGACATGATCGATCGGGTGACGGTTGAACGCAGTACCTATGCAGACCCGCCGCAAAGATTTGAGGCGGGCACTCCGGCCATTGCCGAAACTATTGCGCTTGGTGCCGCGGTTGATTACGTCTCACAGATCGGCATGGAGCAAATCCGCGCCCATGAACAAGACATCCTTGCTTATGCGCATCAGCGGCTGTCGGCGGTTGAGGGGCTACGCCTGATTGGCACGGCGGTGGGCAAGTCGGGTGTTGTGTCATTCACCATGGACAGCGCGCACCCACATGATATTTCGACCATTATAGATAATGATGGTGTCGCCATCCGTGCTGGGCATCATTGTGCACAGCCGCTGATGGATTTTCTGGACGTGCCGTCAACCGCGCGTGCCTCGGTCGGTGTCTATACGACAAAGCAGGAATTTGATGTGTTGGCAACGGCACTTGAAAAAGTAAACCGAATTTTTGGTTAGGCCGGCTATCCGGTTTTGGCGAAGGGATGCCGCAACAATGAAAGACCAGACATCACCACGCGCTTTTTCGGCAGACGACGGCCCCGGACTTGACGCGTTTCTTCCTGATACCAGCCAAGGCTATGTCGCCCGGGCTGGCACGCCGCTGACAGATGCCAGCGGGCCGGCTGACCCAATTGTTGTCGAAGATGCATTAAAAACAGTTCATGACCCAGAAATTCCGGTTAATATATTTGATCTGGGGCTGATCTATGACGTAGACCGGCGGCCAAATGGAGATGTCTATATCACCATGTCACTCACCGCACCTGGGTGTCCGGTTGCTGGCGAAATGCCGGGTCAGGTTGCCGCCGCGGTAGCCGCGGCTGATGGGGTGGGCGCGGTGTCGGTGGAATTGGTGTGGTCACCCGCATGGACGCCAGATAGAATGAGCGATGATGCGCGTTTGGCACTTGATTTTTGATGCGGTATATATTTGCTGGAGATGAAGATGCAATTTGACCCAACAAAACCGGTGGTCACACTGACCGATGCGGCGGCGTTACATGTGCGCCAGCTAATGGATCAGGCCGATAATGATGTGATTGGGGTGCGGATTGGTGTAAAGACCGCCGGGTGCTCCGGTATGCAATATGATGTTCAATTTGCCACCGAACAAAAGCCATTTGAAGACAAGGTAGAACAAAAAGGGGTAACCGTTTTCATTGACCCCACCGCGGTGATGTTTTTGATTGGGTCCGAAATGGACTGGCAGGAAGATAAATTTTCGGCGCGGTTTGTGTTTAATAATCCAAATGAAATTGCGCGCTGTGGGTGTGGTGAGAGTTTTTCAGTGGCCAATGGCTGATCGCGTCACC
>CAJWSS010000132.1:0-4545 GCA_913045915.1 uncultured Alphaproteobacteria bacterium
ACAAATCAGCCTGTTGCTGCCTTGTCAGAGCGTTTGGCAAACCTTACCCCTGATGGGCTAAACAACGTGTTTTACGCAAATTCCGGCTCTGAGGCGAATGACACGATCATTCGAATGGTTCGGCATTTCTGGGCCTTGCAGGGTCAGCCAGAAAAGCGTGTGATTATAGGGCGTGAATATGGCTATCATGGCAGCACCATTTTATCTGCCAGCATGGGCGGCATGGTGGGTATGCATCAGCAGGCCGCAAATGAGCCGGGGTTTTTGCATATCAAACCGCCTTACGGGTTTTTATATCAAGGCAATATGTCCGAAGCTGATTTTGCCACCACCGCAGCAAGCTGGCTTGAAGATAAGATCATTGAAATTGGCGCTGATAAAGTGGCGGCATTTATTGCTGAACCGATTCAAGGGGCAGGCGGCGTGATCATCCCGCCAGCCGGGTATTTAAACAAGGTGGAAGCCATTTGCCGGGCGCATGACATTTTGTTCATTGTTGACGAAGTGATTACCGGGTTTGGCCGAACAGGCCATTGGTTTGCCAGTGATTGTTTTGGTTTAAAACCAGATATGATGACGCTTGCCAAAGGGCTGACATCTGGCTATGTGCCAATGTCGGCTGTCATGGTTGGTGATCGTGTCGCAAACAAACTGATTGCTGACGGCGGTGAATTTTATCACGGCTTCACTTATTCTGGTCATCCGGTGGCGGCGGCTGTCGCGCTGGCGAATTTGCAGATCATTGAAGATGAAAAACTGATCGAAAGAGTGCGCGATGATACTGGCCCTTATCTAGCCGCGGCGCTGGCACCGCTGGCGGAACACCCGCTTGTTGGTGAAGTGCGTAGCTTTGGCATGCTGGCGGCGATTGAGCTTGTCAAGGACAAGGCTGGGCCCGTTTTGTTTGATCCGGTTGGTGACGTTGGGGTGATATGCCGCGATCATGCCATCGCCGGCGGGATGATGATGCGGGCTGTCCGTGACGGCATGATTATGTCACCGCCGCTGACATTTGGCCGTGCGGATATTGATGAGTCTGTGCGCATTGCCACTATGGCACTTGATAAGACCGCTGCAGATCTTCGTATTTAAGAACCATTAAGGGAGTTTTTCGGGGGCGCCTCGGAAAATAGAGAAAATTATGGCTTTCGATATGCAAAAATGGCTGACTGATCAGGCCATCACCGAAGTCGAATGTTTAGTGAGTGATATTTCCGGCATACCGCGCGGCAAAATTCTGCCGCTGAAAAAATTTGTATCGGCACAGGATACGGGCGGCCTGCGGCTTCCGGAATATGTGTTTGGTCAGGCGGTGACCGGTGAATATTACGATAGCGATGTCTTGAATGAAATCGGCAGTGATGTGGTATTGATCCCTGATCCGAACACCTGCCGGCTGGTGCCATGGTATGATGAGCCAACCGCACAAATTATTCATGATGCGGTTAGTCAGGATGGGAGTTTGGTGCCATTTACGGCGCGCGCTGTTTTAAAACGTGTTCTGGCGCTGTTTGAAGATGCAGGTTTAGAACCAGTGATCGCGCCAGAGTTGGAATTCTTTCTGGTGAAGCAAAGCAATGATGCGAACAGTCCGCTGATCACCCCGACCGGGCGGTCAGGCCGGGCCGAAAAAGCCAAACAGGCCTACGGCATTGACGCGGTGAATGAATTTGATCCGCTATTTGAAGAAATCTATGACCATTGTGATGTTCAGGGGCTTGATATTGACACGCTCAGTCATGAGGCTGGTGCCGCGCAAATGGAAATTAATTTTAATCATGGTAGCGCGCTGGAATTGGCCGATCAGGCATTTTTGTTTAAACGCACCGTGCGGCAAACCGCCATCAACCATGGGTTGCACGCCACGTTCATGGCAAAGCCAATGCAGGAACAGCCCGGTAGTGCCATGCATATTCATATATCCGTCAGGTCAAAAAAGACCGGAAAAAATATTTTTGCCAATACAGATGGTACAGAAAGCGATGATTTCTATCATTCGCTTGCTGGCATGCAACGGTATTTAAGTGGTGCAATGGCGTTAATGGCGCCTTATGTGAATAGCTACCGCCGCCGCACTGGCACGGAAGATTCACCGGCCAATTTGGCGTGGGGCATGGATAATCGCACGGTTGGTTTGCGCGTGCCGATTGGCGCGGCAGACAGCCGCCGGATAGAAAACCGCATCCCCGGGGCGGATGCCAACCCTTATTTGGCTATCGCCGCCACGCTGGCGGCGGTCTGGCTGGGATTACAGGAAAAGCGGCGCCCGACGCGGCCACGCAAGGTGAGTGGTGAAGATTTAGAGACCTTGCCGCGAAATCTGGATGTGGCGCTTGATGCTCTGGAACGGGCCAAGGCCCTGCACCCGGTGCTTGGTGAGGATTTTGTCAAATTATTTGTTGAGGTGAAACGGGCTGAAGCTGAAGCTTTTTTAGAAGTGATCAGCCCGTGGGAGCGGGAATATCTGTTGTTGAATGTATAGTTGGCGCAGCCCCGTACCGCATATGACCGATGACATGTTATGGAAAGGGGCGCCCGATCTGGCCGAGATCGAATTCATGGAGCAAAATATGGCTGCGGTTGAACCGATCACATCTTTGACCCTGCGCCGGCCAGATGACTGGCATCTTCATCTGCGCGACGGGGCTATGCTGTCGGCGGTTGTGGCAGATACCGCCCAGCATTTTGGCCGGGCGATTGTAATGCCCAATCTGGTGCCACCAGTGTTGACGGGGGCTGATGCCAGTGCCTACCGGGATCGGATTTTGGCACATTGTGCTGGCTACCCAAAATTTCAACCGTTGATGACGTTGTATTTGACTGAAACCACAGATGCTAATGATGTTGTTAAGGCAGCTGAGGCTGGCATTGTACATGCCGTCAAACTTTATCCGGCGGGGGCAACAACCAACTCAGCTTCCGGGGTTCGTGATTTTGATAAGGTGCGCCCGGTTTTGGAAGCTATGGCAGAAATTGGCGTGCCACTCTGTATACATGGTGAGGTGACTGAACCGTCGGTAGACATCTTTGACCGTGAAGCCGTATTTATTGACCGGGTGTTGAGGCCATTGCGGGCTGCAGTGCCAAGCTTAAAAATGATTTTAGAGCATGTCACGACAGCCGATGGTGTCGATTTTGTGCGTGATGCCGGCGACAACATGGCGGCGACTATCACTACGCATCATTTGTTTATCAACCGGAATCATATTCTGGCGGGTGGGCTTCGGCCGCATTACTACTGCCTTCCGGTTGCTAAACGTGAACGTCATCGCCTCGCACTTGTGGCTGCTGCGACATCCGGTGCGCGACAATTTTTTCTTGGCACCGATAGCGCGCCGCATCTTGATACTGACAAGCAATCAGCGTGCGGCTGTGCAGGCATTTATACAGCGCCTAATACCTTATCATGTTTGGCTCATGTGTTTGAAGCTGAGTCAGCGCTCGAGCAACTAGAGGCATTTACCTCACTGAACGGGGCTGCATTTTACGGCCTGTCACCGGCGAATGACACTATCAAACTTGTAAAACGCGATGAAGCCGTGGTCTTTCCCGCCAGCCGGAAGACTGCCAATGGTGAGGTCACAATTTTTGATTGCGGTGTGCCATTATATTGGGAAATTGATGCCGGCCCTATGAGGGTGTAGATGGTTCTCTTAAAACCTCGGTTCACGTGGACCGGCAGTAGGCTGAAGTGATCGCCGTGCGACCGCCTCGCGGCGGGTGATATAAGCGGTTGATGCAAAAATCACTGCGCCGCCCACAAAAGTCCAAAGGCCAGGCCATTCAGCAAAAATAATCCAAGCGAGTATCACTGCAAATGGCAGTTTGATAAATTCCAGCGGTTGCAACGCAGTGATTTCAACGAGGCTAAAGGCTCGGGTGAAGCAGAGGTGGGCAATCGTGCCTGATAATGCCATTCCCCATAAAAATCCCCATGTCAAAAGGTCTGGCCACTGCCAAACCCAAAGCGATGGGATTAGTGCCAAGGGCGTTTGCATCAACACCATCCATGTCACGATGGCGTGCTGGCTGTCGCTACGTGTAAGCACTTTCACAATCACAGATGCCATGGCAATTGTTAGGGCGTGAACCAGCGCCAAAAGTGCACCGCCTGTCACGTTAATAACGCCGGGTTGCAAAATGATTAGCGTGCCCAAAAACCCAACACAGATCGCGGCAATACGGCGGGCTCGTATAACTTCACCGAGAAATAATACTGCGCCGATTGTTACAAATAAGGGGGTGGTAAAGCTGAGCGCAGTCATTTGCGCCAGTGGGATCATCGTTAGAGCCGTAAATCCGCAAAACATGCCGACAGAATTGATCGCTGCACGCAAGAAAAACAGTTTTGGTCGACGCATGTAAAGCGTGCCAAACCCAACACGAGCTACTAGCGGCAGTAAAATAAGAACAGCCAGAAAGTTACGGAAAAACACTACCTCAATGACCGGTAAATGGGCTGCTGATAGACGAATGCAAATGCCCATAACGGTAAACATAAACAGTGCCACGATCATCAAACACGTAGCTCGGGGTTGTGCTGGC
>CAJWSS010000133.1:0-4425 GCA_913045915.1 uncultured Alphaproteobacteria bacterium
CGCCGCGTGAAGTCAACAGAACACAAAAAATCTGAGTGAAATATATTACTACAGATTAACAGTTTGTTTTTATTTATTTTGTTTTCTATTCCTGTTGAATGCGCAAAATTAATGCGTCCATTGTGCGGGTCAACAGCGCATCGCTGTCTGCCTCAACCATCACACGGATCAGCGCCTCGGTGCCTGATGGCCGCACCAATACCCGGCCCCCACCCTTCATATCCGTTTCAATCGCCGCAAGATCGGCCTGCAATTTTTCGTTATGCAGGATCTGTGGATCAATATCGCGCAGATTTTCCAGACGTTGCGGGCTCGGCACAAAACAATTGAAGAATTGGCTGGCTGGTTGTTCAGCCTGTTGCATCAAGGCCAGCATTTGCAACGCGGCCAGCAAGCCATCACCAGAGCGCGCTAGATGAGTCATTAAAATATGTCCAGACGGTTCGCCGCCAAGGTTAAACCCACCAGAACGCATCATTTCCAAAATATAGCGGTCGCCAACATTCGCCCGGTGCAGGGTCAGACCAGCGTCACGCAAAGCCAGTTCAAGACCGCGATTGCTCATCACCGTGCCAACCACACCGCCACCGTTCAACTCGTCCTTTTGATGTAGCGCCAGCGCCAGACGCCCAAGGATTTGGTCGCCATCAATGATCGCACCCGTTTCATCAGCCATGATCAAACGATCAGCATCACCATCCAGACAAATACCGGCGTCAGCGCCATGCGCCACCACAGCATCCGCCATCATTTGCGGATGCACCGCCCCACACGCCTCATTGATATTCAAGCCATCTGGGGTCACCGCCAGCGGGATGACTTCGGCGCCCAATTCATACAGCGTGTCCGGCGCCGTCCGATAGGCGGCCCCGTTGGCACAATCGACAACCAGTTTTAACCCATCCAGACGCATCCGGCCCGGCAATGTTGATTTGGCAAATTCAACATAGCGGCCTACTGAATCAAGCATACGCCGCGCCCGCCCTAGTTCAGTTGGCTCTGCCAACGCAATCGAACCAGCGGCCAGCGCCGAAATTTCAGCTTCAATCGAATCATCAAGCTTATAGCCATCTGGCCCAAACAGCTTTATGCCATTGTCATGGTGCGGGTTATGGCTGGCTGAAATCATCACACCGAGTTCGGCACGCAATGACCTGGTCAAATGCGCCACCGCTGGTGTTGGAATAGGCCCAAGCAGCCGGCAATCCATGCCGATTGAGGTAAAACCAGCCACCATCGCCGCCTCAATCATATAGCCTGACAATCTTGTGTCCTTGCCAATCACCACTTTTGGGCGGCTATGTTGTGACCGGGGGTTATGGTCGGCAAACCAGCGGCCAGCGGCCAAGGCAAGCCGGACCACAGCTTCAGCCGTCATTGACCCGGTGTTAATGCGGGCACGCACCCCATCGGTACCAAACAACCCTGCCATAAATGCCCCTTTTCATTAATGTCATCGCGCAGATTAACGCAGGTGACAGCGGTTAGTTAATGTAGAATAGCTTGCCCTCAAATCACAAGCACAGAAACAATATTAGCCGGCCTGAAGCAGGGCTTGTTCCACCGCGAGTGCCTGCGCGGTTTCGCCAACATCATGAACACGTAATAGTTGTGCCCCTTGCCGATAAGCGGCCATGGCCAAGGCCAGCGATCCGGCAAGCCGCTGATCGGCAGGCTCGTCTTTTGACAATTTAGCAATGGTTGATTTGCGGCTGGCACCAAACAAAATAGGCACACCCAAGCCGTGGAATAGTGATAACCAGTTCAGAATTTGTAAATTATGAGCCACCGTTTTGCCAAAGCCAAAACCGGGATCAACTGCAATATGCGATTTGCCAATACCAGCCGCCACCGCCGCATCAATCCGTTCTTCTAAGAACTGATAAATATCCACCGGCGCAAATTCATAATGAGGTTCATCCTGCATGGTCTCAGGCTGGCCCTGCATATGCATGATGATCACCGGCGCGCCACTTGCCGCCGCCGCATCAAGCGCGCCATCACGCCGCAAGGCCTCTACATCATTAATAATAGCCGCACCTGCCGCACAAGCACGTGTCATCACTTCCGCATGGCGGGTATCAATCGATAAACGAATATTTTGCCGGGCCAGCCCGGTGATCGGCGGCAACACCCGCGCCAATTCCTGATTGCGGGTGATCGGCGCGGCACCGGGACGCGTTGACTCGCCGCCAATATCAATGACCGACGCACCGGCCTGCCACATGGCCATACCGCTGGCAATCGCGGTGGCTGGGGCCAGATGGGCGCCCCCGTCAGAAAAACTATCGGGGGTTGTATTGATCACCCCCATCAAATGCGGCTTTGCCATCTCCAATCCAGCAAAATCAGCCCGCGGCTTATAGAGATTTTCTAGCACAGCCGCGGCTTTATTACGGTCATCGGCATGGTCAATAATGGCGTCTTCTGACATGCGGGTGATCAGATGCTGACCATCTTCATCGCGGGTGACCACATCAAATTGCTGGGCCCTTATCCACCCCCCGGCGAGTACCGTGCCACCATCCCCCACCCCAACAACTGGACGGATCCATGTCGGCATGGCAAAAGGCGGCACCGTTGGTACCGCCTGTGCTATGTGTTTACCCATTGTTCGGTCCTGCATCTAATGGGCTTTAGGCAGGTTCGCCACCAGGCTTTTTTGGTCGTCCGGTGCCGGGCAGACCGGTGCGTGATTTACGCACTGGGCCGGGCTTGGCCGGCGTATCATCTGCATCTTTACGCACCAAAGTGCCACCCTCGACGATGATTTTGATTTCTTCACCGTCAAGCGTTTCATATTCGAGCAGACCCTGTGCCAGCCGTTCCAATTCGACATTGTGTTTTTTCAAGATTTTGGTCGCAGCATCATAGGCTTCATCAACAATACGCCGCACTTCAGAGTCGATAATAGAGGCGGTGGAATCAGCCATATTTTTTTGCTGTGACACCGACCGGCCCAAGAATACTTCTTGTTCATCCGCGCTGTAGGCCAAAAACCCAAGCTTGTCTGACATGCCCCATTCCGTCACCATGCGGCGCGCCATATCGGTGGCCATCCGAATATCGGATGAGGCCCCGGTGGTGACCTTGTCATCGCCAAAGATTAATTCCTCGGCAATACGACCACCACAAGCCACCCGCAAATCGGCGTAAATTTTATCACGTGCGAGCGAGATACGATCGCCTTCTGGAAGCCGCATCACCATACCCAAAGCACGGCCACGCGGAATGATGGTGGCCTTGTGGATGGGGTCAGATGCCGGGCAATGCAAGGCCACAACAGCGTGTCCCGCCTCATGATAGGCGGTGAGTCGTTTTTCCTCATCGGTCATGACCATAGACCGGCGTTCTGATCCCAGCATCACTTTGTCTTTGGCTTCTTCAAATTCGGCCATTGAAACTGTTCGGCGCCCTTTGCGCGCGGCCAGCAATGCCGCTTCATTCACCAAATTAGCCAAATCTGCCCCGGAAAAGCCGGGAGTCCCGCGTGCAATAACGCGCGGTTCAACACCATCGGCAAGTGGCGTTTTGCGCATATGCACTTTTAGGATTTTTTCACGGCCCATAACATCCGGGTTTGGCACAACAACCTGACGATCAAACCGGCCAGGGCGAAGCAATGCCGGATCCAACACATCAGGACGGTTGGTGGCGGCGATCAAAATCACGCCTTCATTCGCCTCAAACCCATCCATTTCAACAAGCATCTGGTTCAAGGTTTGTTCGCGTTCGTCATTACCGCCGCCAAGACCTGCACCACGATGCCGTCCAACCGCGTCAATTTCGTCAATGAAAATGATACATGGGGCGTTTTTCTTGCCCTGTTCAAACATGTCGCGCACACGGCTTGCGCCAACGCCGACAAACATTTCGACAAAGTCTGAACCGGAGATTGAGAAGAACGGCACATTCGCTTCGCCCGCGATGGCGCGCGCCAAGAGCGTTTTACCCGTCCCTGGCGGTCCGACGAGAAGCACGCCCTTCGGAATTCGGCCACCCAAGCGCTGGAACTTTTGCGGATCGCGCAGGAACTCGACGATTTCCTCGAGCTCTTGTTTCGCTTCGTCGATACCGGCGACATCTTCAAACGTCACGCGGCCGGTTTTTTCCGTCAACAAACGTGCTCGTGATTTGCCGAATCCCATGGCACGGCCGCCGCCCGACTGCATCTGACGCATGAAGAAAATCCACACACCGATAAGCAGCAGCATCGGGAACCAGTTGATCAACACGGCAAGGAGCGCCGGCATTTCTTCGTCCGCCAGACGTGCTTGCACTTCGACGCCTTGATCCATCAGGCGTTCGACGAGTTTCGGGTCGTCCGGTGCGACGACGTTAAACGGCGTTCCGCTGGACTTATAAAACCCTATGATTTCACTGCCTTCTATAACGACAGATTTGACCTGTCCGTTATTAACTTCC
>CAJWSS010000134.1:0-4323 GCA_913045915.1 uncultured Alphaproteobacteria bacterium
AAATAATTTTGAAACTCAAAATGCGCGTGATGGAATTTTTCCTGCTCATAGCCGATATCTTTTACCGCCGCACGCACCGCTGGTTCAATTGCCGCCATTATGCTGGCCAGATTATCTTTGCTGGCACGCACTTCACCGCCCAAAATCACCCGGTTGGTGGTGGCAAATGTCTCACAGGCAACACGGGCTTCTGGTTCAGCCGCCAAAAACAAATCAAGCACCGTGTCAGAAACACGGTCGCATAATTTGTCTGGATGTCCCTCGGAAACAGATTCGGATGTAAAAATATAGCTCATTCTTTTGCCTCAAAGCCTTGTTCTATAGAAATATGCTTACGCCGTTGACATGCCTTTATGCTGTATACGCTTGTTGTCTCTCGCGCCGATATAACACCCAGGCGACCCCAAACACCCCAAAGCACAGAGCAAAAAATCCGGCGTTACCAAAACGGGCAAATACCGGTGCAGTCAATACGGACGGAAGCGCAATGTCAAGATAGGCCCGCGTGCCAAGCGGAATAGTGCCAAGCTGGCGCCCAAACCCGTCAAAAGCGGCACTGATACCGGTATTGGCAACACGCACTAACGGTATGCCTTCCTCTACCGCGCGCAGTTGCGACTGATAGAGATGCTGCCACGGGCCAATCGTTGTGCCAAACCACGCATCATTTGTTATATTCACCATTACATCAGGCCGATTAGTCGGCGCAATCACCTGACCGGCAAAAATCACTTCATAACAAATAAGGGTCTGGACCTGTCCGATCCCCGGCACCGCTATCAGATGATTATGTTCGCCGGCAACAAAATCTGCCGGGCCAGCAATAATATCCAAAAACGGCACCCATGAACGAAACGGCACATATTCGCCAAATGGTACCAAATGACGTTTGTCATAAACCCCCCGCAAACCGGCCTGATGATCAAATAAAAATGCTGAATTAAGCGGCCTGTTATCACCATTAAACCGCGGTATACCAGTAAGCAAAAACCCATCTGGATGCGTAGCGGCCCGCACCGTATCGGCAAGCAACAGCCGATTTTGACTTGGCAAACCAGCAAATGCCGTTTCTGGCCAAATCAAAAAATCCGGCTTGTTTGTACCGGCCTGAGACAAATCGATCAGAGTAGCGAGATGCGCCGGGCGTTTTTGGCGGTTCCATTTATCTTGTTGGGGTACCGCCGGTTGCACAAGCCGTATCACGGGCGCTATGGCTGCTTGCGCAACTGGCTGGCTGTCTAACCGCACATTGCCCCAGAAAGTTCCAACAACCGGTAGCATCAGCAAAATCAGAGCCAGCCGGCGCGCTGATAAAACCCATAAGAGCGGCGCAACAACACAACCAAAAGCAAGCAATGTCAGACCGTACACACCAATTATACTGGCCATCTGCAGGCTACTAAGATGAATGGCAAATATACCGCCCATCAGGCTCCAGGGAAATCCAGAGGCAACAAAACCACGGGTCCATTCAATCACAGCAAACACCGCAAGCAAACACAAGAGACGCACCACGGCAGATCGATTTGGTAGCCAGCTTGCCGCCGCCGCAACCGCCCAAAACACCGCCAAGATAAGCGCCAGCGCCAATGCCACGAATGGCGTTAGAAACCATAATGATGGGGCGCTGACAATCAGCGCATGCGATACCCAAAATGTTGACGCCAAAAACCAGCCAAGACCAGCCATCCCGAAGATGCTGGCTGCCTCAAACCGGCTGTTTGCATGGATCACCCGCCAGACTGGCAGTCCCAGACAAAACAAAGCAGGCAACATAAAAAAAGGCGGCAATGCCAGACTGGCGGCAGTGCCGCAGGTGATATCAATTACAATCCCGGCAAAGCGATGTTTAGTCCTGAGCTTGTTTAGCAGCTGCACGCGGCAATCCCCGAATTTTCAGCAGGGTAATTCGGCGTGGGTCGCCGTCAAGAATCTCAAACTGAATGCCCAGTCGGTGGCGCACCACTTCACCACGGCTTGGGACCCGTCCAGCCAGCGCAAACACCAGCCCCCCAACCGTGTCCACCTCATCACGTTCATCATCATCAAGCAGATTGCCCACCACCGCTTCGAGATCTTCAACCTCGAGCCTTGCATCGGCGATGGCTGTGCCATCATCCTTGATTTCAAACCGCGGCGTTGTGGTTTTGTCATGTTCATCTTCGATTTCACCAACAATCTGCTCGACAAGATCTTCAATGGTGATCAGGCCGTCAACGCCACCAAATTCATCAACAACCAGGGCTAGATGCCGCCGCCGCAAACGCATTTCATGCAACAAGTCTAGAAGTCTGATCGCTGGCGAAATAAATAATGCCGGGCGCAATAATTGATCAATTGACGGGGTGTTGCCTGCTGGCAGATGGGCAAATAAATCCTTGATATGAATAATGCCAACAACATCGTCAAGCGTGTCACGATAGACCGGTACGCGGCTGTGATTGGCCGCGCTCATCTGTTGAATAATATCATCAAAACTATCATTCAAGGACACCGCAAATATATCAGCCCGTGGGATCATCACATCAACAGCTGTCAAATCACGAAGGCTCAAGAAATTTTGTAATAATGCGCCTTCATGACTATCAAAGCTGGCTTTATCGCCAACCGATTCTTGCAATAATTCGGTCAGTTCCTCTCGCCGCGACGCCGGGCGTGCCAAGGCAGGAAATAATTTACCAAGCAAAGCCGCCATCAGCGATCACCCTCCAATTGCGCATTTTGATAGGGGTTGGCTATACCCACCTCAGCCAGAAACTGTATTTCAAGCGTTTCCATGGCTTCGGCCATATCATCCTCAATATGGTCATAGCCAAACAGATGCAGCATACCATGTACGAATAAATGCATAAGATGATCCGCCACCGGTATCTGCATCGCATCTGCTTCGCGTACAACAGTCTCAGCGGCGATAACAATATCACCAAGCAGCGCTGGGACGGCCGGGTCAATTTTATCGCTACGCATGTCATAGGCCGGAAAAGACAGCACATTCGTTGCTTTATCAATCTGGCGATGCTGACGGTTTATTTGCTGCATCTGCAGATCATCACAAAGGCACAGGCTGACACTGGCCGGGGCACTATCATGCATGGCCAGAATCTCATCAAAAATTTTGGGGGCAGTTTGTTGAAAGCTGTTTACCAGCGCGTCCGGCCAGATTTTTGTATCAATGCTGGCTTCGATCACCGCACCGGCGGGGCTTTGCCAGTCACTATATGAAATATCATCATCACCCGGACTGTCAGGGTCCGGTGCAGTATCGCTTGCGTTTGTGTCATGTACCATGACTTTGAAGACCAATCCTCTGGGCACGATTAACGGCAGTTATATTTTACTATTTGTTCTTATTTTGCGGTTTTTGTCCAGCCTCATAAGCTTGCAAAATACGCGCCACAACAGGATGCCGTACAACATCCTCGCCCGATAAATGAAGAATGCCAACACCGCGGATATTTTCAAGAATGCGCACCGCCTCGGCAAGTCCAGATGGCTGTCCATCTGGCAAATCGATCTGACTAAGATCACCAGTGATGACCATGTGCGAATCTTGACCTAGTCTGGTGAGCACCATCTTCATTTGTACCGGTGTGGTATTTTGGGCTTCATCAATAATGACATGGGCATTGCTCAAGGTACGGCCACGCATAAAGGCTAGCGGCGCAATTTCGATTTCACCGCTGACCAACATCCGGTCAACTTTATCAGCTGGCATCATGTCATAGAGCGCGTCATATAAGGGTCGCAAATAAGGGTCCACTTTTTCTTTCATATCGCCCGGCAAGAACCCCAGACGCTCACCAGCTTCAACCGCCGGACGCGACAGAATAATACGTTCAACCTCGCGTTTTTTCAGCGCCTCTACCGCGCGCGCTACCGCCATATAGGTTTTACCGGTGCCTGCCGGACCCAACCCAAATACCACTTCATTTGACCGCAACAACCCAAGGTAATCCTGCTGGCCTTTGGTTTTGGCAACAATTTTCTTTTTCCAAGTATCAATGGTGGCCGCACCGGCTGTGGCTTGAGCTGGGTGGCCATTCATCGCCCAGCGCAAGGCATCATCGACCATGCTTTTGTCAAAATCTGTAGCCGCTCCGGCGTGAATTTTTTTATATAAATCCTCAATCACACGGCGCGCAGTTTTGGTCGATTTGGCCGGGCCGGTAATTTTAATGCTATTGCCAAATGAATCGAGCGATACATCCAGTGATTTTTCGATATGGGCAAGATAGTGGTTATGTTCACCAGAAAGCAGAGCAAGGATATCATTATCTTCAAAATCCATGCGAATTGACGTCACTTTGTCCGCGTTCACGCTGC
>CAJWSS010000135.1:0-4305 GCA_913045915.1 uncultured Alphaproteobacteria bacterium
CCTACGATACACGATACCAAAAACCGATGCCTTACCACTTGGCCACGCCCCAATCCGATTGGATGGTGCAATTTAGCGACCAAGTGTCTGGCAATCAACCCTGTTCTTACGTCTGGCACCGGCAAAATGTGGCTTATTTGCCGAATGATGTGCAAGATCATGATAAAACGCCATCTGTTGCCGCATCTGACCGGTACAATTTTGTCGCTTTTGCCCAAATACCTGCGGTTTCAAATGCTGCGGCCGCATGGGTCGCCGCGGCGATATCGTCAAAAATGCCAAAACAGCTGGCACCGCTGCCTGACATTTGTGCGGCCCGGCATGTCGGTGTCTGGCGTAATCGACGCAACAGATCATTTATTTCTGGCACAAAAGTGGTGGCGGCCGTCTCCAGATCATTGCCAAACCCGCAGTAACGCACCGCATCATGATCATTTATGTCGGGCAATGGCTGATTATAGGGCGGGCATAGCTGGTTAAACACGGCGGCTGTTGATAAAGGGACAAGCGGATTAACCAAGACCAAGGCGCCGGCATGGATTTCATTTAGCGGATAGATCACATCACCGGTGCCTTTGATACGGTGCGGTGTCGCCGCTAAACAGACCGGCACATCTGACCCAAGTCTAGCGGCAATGGCAAAAAGCTGGTCATCGCTAAGCGGCGTTGTGGCCATTTTGTTCAGCGCGCGTAATGTGGCCGCGGCATCGGCTGATCCACCGCCAAGACCGGCCCCCACCGGAATTTCCTTATCAAGACGAATGGCCACAGCCCCACATACACCGCCATTGCCGCGAAACGCATCACGCGCGGCGATAACCAAATTTTTGCCGTTATCTGGCTCGGTCAATGCCGGGGCAAACCGGCCACGGATGCAAAAGCTGTCATGGTCTGCCGGACTGATGGAAATTTTGTCGCCAAATTGGCAAAACACAACAATCGAATCAAGATTATGTAACCCGCTGTCGGTTTTGCCATAAACGCGCAAACATAAATTGACTTTGGCTGGGGCCAATGTTTCGACCATTTCTTTATTGCCCCGCTATTGATAATCCAGATGCCAGCTTATTTTGCAATTCAGCCTGTAATGCATTGTCCTTGGTTATTTGTGCCGCATAACGCCATTTGTAATGCGCCTCGCTATAGCGTTTTGTTTGCCAATAAGCATCGCCAAGATGCGCAATGATCACCGCATCTTCAGGTTCAAGCATTGTGGCTTTTTCCAGAAATTCAACAGCCAACTGATAATTGCCAAGCTGATAATGTACCCAACCAAGCGAGTCGACGAAAAATCCGCTATCGGGCCGCAATCGCACCGCCTGTTCAATCAGTTGGATGGCCTGTGTCAGATGCCGCCCGGATTCTGCCCACCAATAGCCAAGATAATTCAGCGTAAAAGGGTCATCAGGGTCACGTGCCAATGCCGCTTTGAAATGTATTTCTGCTTGTTCGTCTTCATCCAGCCTTTCATGGGATATGGCCAGATTGCGATATAAATGTGCCGAATCGAACCCTGTTTCAATGGCCTGAAGATAGGCATCACGGGCCTGTTCATATTGTTCGTTGCGCCGGTATAAATCACCAAGCTCTTTGAGAAGATATCCATTGTCCGGGCGCCCGATAACATAGGCATGAAACTGCTCTATGGCTGTGTTTATATTGTCGGTGCGGATATCAATGTCATTGAGAAGCAATAAGTGAGGTAGCGCCCATAAGCTGGTGTCGGTGATTTTTGATAATGTGGACCTGGCACGATCATATTGCTCTAGTTCAAACCATGATTGCGCCAGAAAAAACCGCGCGGCATCATTTGTCGGGTCAAGATAGAGTGCTAGTTGCAGACGTGCTGGCACCATGCTGATAAATTGCGGGTCACGATAGGCTAAGGCTGCATCAATAATGGCGTTGGCAATAAATTCAGCCAGATTGCTAGGCGGGTCAAATTGATGGGTGCCAATCACGTTTGGATCAAAGCTGTAAGGCAGTTTGTCCAGCAGATTATTTGCGGTTTTCGGCTGTTGTCCACGAATCAATATACCAGCGGTTTGCATGGCTGTTTTTGCCGGCACTGCTGGTGACCGGGCGAGATGCGCGGCGATATCAACGGCCTCATCCTGATAGCCAAGATATTCGGCCATTAATGCCAATTGCACCTGTATAAAAGACGGTAGGCCATTTTTGTCATGTGCCAGAATTTTACCAGAATCAGCAAGCTGTGCCAGCCCCGCATCGCCTTGCCCGGTGGCAACAAGGGCCCATGATTTAATCACCCCGGCTAGCGGGGTGGCGGTGATGTCTTCGGCCAATTGGTCTGATAACACAATCACCGCATCCCAATCAGCGGCGGTAACAGCTTGGGCAATTGCTGGTTCAACCGTGAAGGGTGCTTTGATATTTATGCTTTCAAGCTGGCGTGCCAATGCCGCCGCCATATCAATATTGCCGTTGCGATATTGCGTCAAAAAGGCTTGCTGTAATAATTCTGGGTTGCGTTCATCTTGTTGTAACGCGTCGAGATAAAAATCGGCAGAGGCGTTGACATCGTTGAAATAAGACGCCTGACGTGCCGCTAAAAAACGGCCAGCATGTAACGGAACTGGGCGCGGGCTGGTGGTTGTGATTACCGGGTCTGAAGTGACTTGTTGTGTTTGGCAGGCGCTCGGCATCAGAAATATCGCCAGCCAGATCAAAACAGACCACGACAATCTTTGCCCGGATGGGCCGTTGTGGTCTGTCTTATTATGTTGCAAAACAGCCTCACATATTCGGATAATTCGGCCCGCCACCACCTTCCGGGCTGACCCACACAATATTTTGCGTTGGGTCTTTAATATCACAAGTTTTGCAATGCACACAATTTTGTGCATTGATTTGCAATCTGGGATCGCTGCCATCATCATTGCGCACAATTTCATAAACACCGGCCGGGCAATAACGCTGTTCCGGGGCGTCATATAACGCCAGATTATGCGTAATAGGCACAGATGTATCTTTTAATGTCAGATGCGCAGGCTGGTTTTCTTCGTGATTGGTCCCAGACAGAAATACAGATGAATTGCGATCAAAACTAACCACACCATCTGGTTTTGGATATGCAATTTTTGGTGCCTCGCTGGCTTTTTTCAGCGCCAGATGGTCGGCATGATGATGCAATGTCCACGGGGCACGACCAAAAAACAGATAAGTGTCTAGTGCCGCATGGGCCAGCCCCAGCCACAATCCCTTGGCGAATCCAGGCCGGATATTGCGCACTTTATATAATTCTGACCATAGCCAGCTTTTCTGCAATTTATCAGCATAGCTCGCCGGTTCATGCCCTGCCTGCATTGATTCAAGCGATTCAAAAATGGCTTCGGCGGCGGTCATGCCAGATTTCATGGCGGTATGCGTACCTTTGATTTTTGGCACATTCAAAAATCCGGCGGTGCACCCTACCAAACAACCGCCCGGAAATGTCAATTTTGGCACAGATTGAAAGCCACCTTCATTCAATGCCCGTGCGCCGTAGGAGACGCGCCGCCCCCCTTCAAATACATCACGCACCGCCGGGTGGGTTTTAAACCGCTGAAATTCTTCAAAAGGAGAGAGATGCGGGTTGCTGTAATCCAGACCCACCACATACCCAACAGCCACTTGATTGCCGTTGAGATGATATAAAAATGACCCGCCATAGGTGTCGCTGGCCAGCGGCCAACCAACCGAATGCCATGCCAGCCCCGGTTTGGATTTTTCTGGATCAATATCCCATAATTCTTTGATGCCAATGGCGAATGTCTGCGGGTCCTTGCCTTCGCGAAGATCAAATTTTTCAAATAATGTTTTGGTCAGATGGCCACGACAGCCTTCGGCAAAAATGGTTTGTTTGGCATGAAGTTCCATACCGCGCATATAATTGTCGGTCGGCTGGCCATCTTTGCCGATTCCCATATCACCAGTGGCAATGCCTTTGACCGCGCCATTTTCATCATACAATACTTCGGCCGCCGGAAAGCCCGGGTAAATTTCAACGCCCAATGCCTCGGCCTGTTCACCCAACCACCGACAGAAATTACCCAGCGATATAATGTAATTGCCGTGGTTATTCATGCTTGGCGGTGTTGGCATACGGATGGCTGATGTTTCTGTCAGAAACATAAATTTATCAGCGGTCACCGGCGTATCAAGCGGTGCATTTCGGTCTTGCCAATCAGGGATCAGCTCATTCAGGCTACGCGGTTCTAACACAGCACCCGATAAAATATGCGCGCCTACCTCACTGCCTTTTTCTATCAGACAGACTTCAATGTCGCGGCCAGCCTCGGCGGC
>CAJWSS010000136.1:0-4269 GCA_913045915.1 uncultured Alphaproteobacteria bacterium
GGTCATGATGGGGTGATTGCCTTTGGTGGCGGTTCAGGCCTTGACCTTGGCAAGGTGATTGCGTTTATGGTCGGGCAAACCCGTCCGGTCTGGGATTTTGAGGATATTGGCGATTGGTGGACACGTGCCAATGCTGATGTGATTGCCCCTATTATTGCTGTACCGACAACCGCTGGTACCGGATCAGAGGTTGGCCGGGCGTCGGTTATTACCAATTCACAAACGGCGGTAAAGAAAATTATTTTTCACCCGAAAATATTGCCAACTGTGGTGATTTGTGATCCTGAACTGACGGTTGGAATGCCTAATTTTATCACCGCGGGTACTGGCATGGATGCCTTTGCCCATTGTCTAGAGGCGTTTTCATCACCGCATTACCATCCGATGAGTCACGGCATTGCCCTAGAAGGCATGCGGTTGGTCAAAGAGAATCTGACAGCCGTTTATGATGATCCCGCCAATCTTACCGGACGCGCCCATATGATGAGTGCTGCGATGATGGGGGCAACAGCCTTTCAAAAAGGTCTTGGAGCGATCCATGCCTTATCGCATCCTATTGGGGCGATTTATCATACCCATCATGGCACCACAAATGCTGTTGTTATGCAGGCAGTGATGCGGTTTAACCGAAGTGAAATTGAAGACCGGTTTGTGGCCGCGGCACGTTACCTTGGCATCGAGGGCGGCTTTGATGGGTTTTATGATTTTGTTGGTGGGCTGGTGACGCATTTGAATATTCCAAAAAACCTTACCGATCTGGGCCTGCGCGATCTTGGCGATGCTGATCTTGACCGTATCGTTGAAGCGGCGCTTACTGATCCTAGTGCCGGGGGAAACCCGCGTGAGCTGACCGCCAAAAACACACGTGCATTGCTCAAGGCGTGTTTTTAACTGGGCTGAGATGACTGGCGAGGCCAGAGCGGGTGCGGTTTATGACAGCCAGACTCCGATCACCCGCTCAGCCGCTATGCCGATGCCGATGACGCCGATCACCAAGGATGCGGGAACAGCAATAAAACGCCGGTAACTATCTGGCGAGACTGGCACTAAACGGCTGAGCATCAAGGCGGCGGCAATCACTGTAATCTGACCTAGCTCAACACCAACGTTAAAGCTGATCAGGCTGATCAGAAAATCAGTGTTTGGCAGGCCGATGTCATAAAGCACCGCGGCAAAGCCGAGGCCGTGTAACAACCCAAAAGCAAAAATGATCAGCAACCGCGATAAGCGCAGCTTTTTCTGCCAAAGATTTTCCAGTGCCACATAAGCGATTGACGCGGCAATCAACGGTTCAACAATTGCTGCAGGCATGTTGAACAGCCCGCGTGACGCCAATGCCAAGGTCAGGCTGTGGGCAAGGGTGAAAATGGTGATTTGCAAAAGCAAAGGGCGCCAGCTGGGTGCATAGAAAAACAGGCCAAGAACAAATAAAATATGGTCCAAACCGCGCGGGATGATATGAATAAATCCAATCTTGATATAATTGCTGATCACCGCTGATAAGGGCACCGCTGTCGCGCTAACTGCGCTGATGGCTGGGCTAAGACTGCCCCCATTTAAAAGACCGGTATAAAGGCTGTTCGGGTCTATTGATGGCCCTGCAGATGCACCGGCCATTTGGCGCAAGATAAGATCGCCTAGACGTGCATCCCATCCAAAGCGAATGGCACGTTCATATGCTGGCATCGGCGCTGTGATAATGGCTGTACTGATGCGTGGCAGGCTGAGATCAATATCTTCCTCACTGGTAAAATCTACCAGTTCAAATTGAAGTTGCTCATTGCCGGCTTGACCGTTGAGTTGGTCCGCAAAGGCGGTCCATTTTTTGGCAAATTCTTTGCCGAGCGCAACCGGTGGCAATTGCCGCATGCGGTCATAGGCGGCCGCGTTCGGGGCGTCATCGCTGTCAGTAATTTCGCTGGCGTCAATATCGGCTAAAAACAGTTCAGCATTGAATCTGATGGTGACCGAAACTTGTGCTGGCGACACGGTGATGTCAGCAATGGCTGGCCGCATTTCATGGGCATGGGCAGATAAATGGCTTAACAGCAACAGCAGAAGCGCGGTGAAAAAATGGCGATAAATTGCTTTACAAATAGGCATGAATGGTCTGGACTCATAACAATAATACGCCTGTGTTACTCGGGGATTTTTAAAAATGCAAATCATCTCTTACCTAGCTGTCGCTATGCTGGTAGGGCTGGTGTCTTTGCCATCATATGCGCATGAATTTTGGATGGAGCCGTCTGATTTTCAGCCACAAGTCAATGATGTGGTCACAGTTGATCTGGTGATTGGCACTCATTTTGGTGGGTTTTCATCCCCCTACACTCCGGATGAGATTGCCGCATTTGGATTGATTGATGCGGCTGGTACCACGCCAATCACCGGCCGCTTCGGTGATTTGCCAGCCGGTCAATTTATTGCCGCACAAGCGGGGCTGTCATTGTTGTACCATCAAACCACCCCATCCTATGTGACCTATACAAAGCCAGAAAAATTCATCAGCTTTGCGGTTGAAAAAGGGTTTGCTGATGTCGCGGCACGTTATCAGAAGCAGGCGGCTGAAAATTTTCGGCTGGTTGAAAAATATCGTCGGTTTGCCAAAAGCCTGATTATGGTGGGGCCTGCTTCTGGGCAGGATCAGCTTTTAGGATTAGAACTGGAATTGGTGGCGTTAACAAACCCCTATCAACAGCCAGTTTCCAAAGAATTTACTTTGGCTGTGTATGAGTCTAGCGTGCCGCGCCCGGGGGCACAGGTAACGGTTTTTATTCGCCACACACCGCGTGATGTCGAAAAGAAAATCATCATGGCTGATGGTCGCGGGCAGGTGCATCTGCCACTGTTGCCGGGTCGCCAATATCTTTTTGATAGTGTGAAATTGCAACCGATCATAGACACTGACCCGATCAAAAATGCTGAATGGGAGTCATTATGGGCGGCGCTTACATTTGCTGTGCCGGAAGGTTAACATATGCAGATCAGACTTATTACAACGCCCTATTGGTGGGATGCCGCACCACCAGCCGATGCGGCGCCAACTGAATGGCAAAACAGCGCTGATGTTGTCATTATTGGTGGCGGGTTTACAGGATTTGGTGCAGCCATACCCTTGGCGCGGGCCGGGCTGAAGGTGGTGATTGTTGAAAAAGATAAAATCGGTGCTGGCGCATCAACCCGCAATGGCGGCATCACGAGTGGCAATTTGCGCCATTCCTACAACCAATTATCCAAGAAATTTGGGCCAGAAAAAGCCGCAAAATTTTATCAGGAAGCGCATGCCGCCCGGCAAGATCTGATCAGTTTCATCACCGATGAACAGATTGATTGTGATCTTCAGCTTTGTGGTCGGTTTGCCGGGGCAACCCAGCCACGCGCGCTGGCCGCTATGCAAAGTGAAGCTGACAATCTGTCAAAAATCACCGGTGTTGTGCCGGTGATCTACGACAAGGCCGGTCTTGCCGCCCATATTGATAGTGATAAATATTGTGGCGGCGTCTGGCGTGATGATATTGGTGGTATACACCCGGCTAAATTGCTTGCTGGTATGCATCGGGTCGCGGTGTCGGCAGGGGCGCAAATATTTACCGGTGTGGCGGTGTCTTCGGTCCGGCGCATAGAGGCTGGGGCAGATGCGTCCTTTAGTTTGGACACCAGTAAAGGCCAAATCACCGCTGGGCACGTGATCACTGCGACCAACGCCTACAGCGATGCCGCTATACCGTGGTTGCGGCGCCGGTTGGTGCCTGTGATTTCTGAGATGATCGCGACCGAGGAGCTTGGCGAAAATCGGGTACGGAGCCTTATGCCAAGCAAAAGCATGTATACTGAAAGCCTGCAAATTGGTCATTATTTCCGACCATCACCCGACGGCAAACGGATTTTGCTTGGCGGCAGGCGGATGGATTCTGACCCAGCGATCGCGGCCAAGCGGTTGCGTGACGGACTGGTTTCTATTTTGCCAGATTTGGCAGATTGTGCAATTACCCATCATTGGTTTGGTTTTGTCGCATTTCCGTTTGATCAGCTACCAAAACTGACTGTGCATGATGGGGTTATTTACCCGGCTGGTTATTGTGGGTCTGGCACGGTTTGGGCCCGATGGTTGGGACAAAAGGCTGCGCAGATGGTGCTTGGTGATGTGGCTGGCGCAAGCTCTGGTAATGTTGGGTCTGCCGACTCTGTTTTTGCTGATCTGCCGTTTCGTAGCATGCCGTTTTATTCAGGCGAACCATGGTTTTTACCGCTTGCGATGCGGTTTTATGC
>CAJWSS010000137.1:0-4176 GCA_913045915.1 uncultured Alphaproteobacteria bacterium
TAATTTATAAAGCGGTACCGATGCATAAGCCATGCCCACCATAAGCCCCACGAAAACAGCCAATATGACAAGTGTGCGTCGGTTACCAGAAAATCGCAAGGATGTAGTCTGGCTTATGGTCATGACGCACCACCGATTTTCACTAAGGTTAACACATAAAATAGCACGACCAGCCCGGCTATAATGCCCAATATAACCAGATTACGACCTTTGCGCATGCGTTGCATTTCAGTAGCTGTTTTTGGCTGACTACGTGGTTCCATTACGGAGTCACCCAACTTGCAACAAATCGGTCAATGACCAGCCCTAAAAACACCATAAACAGATACAATATGGAATATCCAAAAAGATGCATGGCGGTCTTGTCACTGCCATCGCACCACAATTTTGCGCTCAGTCCAACAAACCCCACGCCCACCAGACCAGCGATAGCACCATAGCTGAATGATGCTATACCAATAAACGAAGGCACTACCGCAAGTGGAGCCATTAACACGGCATAGATCAAGATTTGGCGTCGTGTTTCGGCCGCTCCAGCTACAACCGGCAACATGGGGATAGAGGCACATTTGTAATCATCATTTTTGACCAATGCCAGTGCCCAAAAATGCGGCGGCGTCCACATGAAAATGATCGCAAAAAGCAAAACCGGCTCAATCGACAAGGTGCCCGTGACTGCCAACCAGCCAATCATTGGAGGAAAGGCACCAGCGGCACCGCCAATCACAATATTTTGTGGCGTGCGGCGCTTCAACCAGACTGTATAGACCACAGCGTAAAAGAAAATGGTAAAGGCAAGCATACTGGCCGCCAGCCAATTTGTCGACAAGCCAAGCAAAAGCACCGAAATGGCAGACACAACCAGCCCCAGCGTCAGTGCTTCGGCCGGTGCCATAAACCCAGCTGGAATTGGCCGGGTCTTTGTACGATTCATTACCGCATCAATGTCACGATCATACCATTGGTTGATCGCGCCTGACGCCCCTGCCCCAGCCGCAATCGCAAAGAGCGCAATAGCAAACACCAGCGGATGCAAGCTCACCGGGGCAAGATACATGCCAGTAAACCCAGTGAACACCACCAAACTCATGACACGCGGCTTTAACAATGACCAAAAATGGCCCACCGATGGTTCTAACAAGCCATCGGTAGTGCCAGCTATTTGTTGTTGCGATGTAAGCGCCATCACATTGCCCTTTTCAACAGCAAACTGCCTTATTTCACTTTTGGCAGCTCGTCAAAGGTGTGATAAGGCGGCGGCGAGGCCACTTGCCATTCCAGCGTTGTGGCGCCTTCGCCATACGGGTTCGCTTCAGCACGACGCTTGCTCAAAAACGCCTCGATGATCACGACAAGGAACAAAATGGCCCCAAATCCACCAATATATGACCCGATCGACGCCACCTGATTCCAGCCCGCAAATGCGTCCGGATAGTCAATGTAACGCCGCGGCATCCCTGCTAGACCCAAAAAGTGCATTGGGAAGAATGTCAGATTCACACCCACAAACGTGACCCAGAAATGCAGTTTGGCAAGACCTTCTGAATATTCATAACCAGTCATTTTTGAGAACCAGTAATAGAAACCAGCAAACAAGCCAAACACCGCACCAAGCGAGAGAACATAGTGGAAGTGCGCAATCACATAATAGGTGTTATGCAATACCAGATCCAACCCAGCATTAGACAATACCACACCGGTTACGCCACCAACGGTAAACAAGAAGATAAAGCCGATTGCCCACAACATCGGAACACGGAAGGTGATTGACCCGCCCCACATGGTCGCAATCCATGAAAAAATCTTTACCCCTGTTGGCACCGCGATCACCATCGTGGCCGCAGTAAAATATGCCCGTGTATCAACATCAAGACCGACCGTATACATATGATGCGCCCACACGATAAATCCAACAAAACCAATCGCCACCATCGCATACGCCATGCCAAGATAGCCAAATACCGGCTTTTTAGAGAATGTTGAGATGATATGGCTGACAATGCCAAAAGCTGGCAAAATCATAATGTAAACTTCGGGATGACCGAAGAACCAAAACAGATGCAAGAACAAGACCGGGTCACCGCCGCCTTCTGGAATGAAGAAGGTTGTGCCGAAATTACGGTCGGTCAACAGCATGGTGATCGCACCGGCCAGAACCGGCACAGCCAACAGTAATAAAAACGCGGTGATCAACATTGACCAGGCAAATAACGGCATTTTATGAAGCGTCATACCCGGTGTGCGCATGTTAAAGATAGTTGTGATAAAATTCGCCGCCCCAAGAATTGATGAGACCCCCGCCAGATGGAGTGAGAAAATCGCCAAATCCATTGACATGCCGGGCGATCCGGCTGTCGATGACAATGGCGGATAGATAGTCCAGCCAACCCCGGCACCGCCATCCATTACCGCCGATAAAAGCAACAACACAAAGGCAGGCGGCAACAGCCAGAAGCTGATATTATTCATCCGCGGAAATGCCATGTCTGGCGCACCGATCATGATTGGCACAAACCAGTTGCCAAACCCACCAATCAGGCCGGGCATAACCACAAAAAACACCATGATCAAACCATGTGCCGTGGTAAATACGTTCCAGACATGACCGCTGTCCATATATTGGACACCCGGGTTCATCAATTCCATCCGCATATAAATCGACATGCCCCCACCAATGAAGGCGGCAAGGATGGCAAACACCAGATACATGGTACCGATGTCTTTGTGATTCGTAGAGTACAGCCAACGGCGAACAAAACTTAAGGGAGCACCGTGGTCTGCGTGGGCTTGCGCACTCATAGTTAAATCCTCTTTCCTCGGTTAATTTGCTGATGCCAATTTCATGGCTTCGTCTGTCACAACAGGCATATCCATAGCGAATTCCTGCTTGGCCATATTCAGCCATGCAGCATACTCAGCCTTAGAGACCGCTTTAATTTCGATTGGCATGTAGGCATGGTTTGTGCCGCAAATCTGGTTACATTGGCCGTAGTAGGTTTGCGCACCAATCGGCACATCAATCCATGCTTCGTTGGTCCGACCAATAAATGCATAAGTTTGCACTGCTAGCGCCGGCACGAAGAAAGAATGCATCACATCATTGCCGGTAACAAGCAATTTGATGCGAGTGCCTTCTGGCACGACAACTGGATTGTCAACGCTGAGCAAACGGATCTGGCCTGGCTCTAGGTCGGCTTCATCGACCATGTAGCTGTCAAAAGTTATGCCCTCGTCGGGGTAGGTGTAGTTCCAATACCACTGATTACCGCTGACCTTGATCACCATATCCGTGTCAGATGTGCGGTCGGTGTAGTAGAGCAGGCGGAATGACGGCACCGCAATGCCGACCAAAATCAGCACTGGGATCACCGTCCATAAGATTTCAATGACTGTGTTGTGCGATGTTTTAGACGCTTTTGGATTTTGCGATGCACGAAACCGAACACCGACATAAATCAGCAATGCCAAAACGAATAGTGAGATCGCTGTGATCACCACCAACAAAAGATTGTGCAAATCAGTCGCCATTTCGGCAATTGAGCCAGCTGGCGGTTGCAGATTAAGCTGCCATGGCTGTGGGGCGGCGGCCTGCGCTGCAGTCGCCATCATCACCCCAGCTAAGCCGGCAAGCACAGAAACAACAAAATGACTGGCTGAGCCAGCTGTCGAGACCCGCGCAATCACTGTGCGGATTTGAGCCGAAATTGGCATGGATACCTCTCCCAAAAACATGATCCATAACGAAAGATCAGATGCGCGACCGGCACCAGATGAAATCCACCGACAACGCTTTGCATTGTTTAGACTGTTTCGCACGAATAGAAAACCCCCGTGCGGCAGCCTGTCGCTATAATTTTTGACTTTTTTTCGGTTTTTCTAGTGTTGCTGCAGGGCAGGCCAGCAACCAGACCCGGCAAAGTCGCCAAGAAAACCGCGGTGATGGCTTGAATTTTCCGGTAAAACCGCCCATCTTGATGACAGATGAATGACACTGTGTAAAACATCAAAACACTGTAATAAAAGGATAATTCATGGATCTTCTTCACCAGACTGATCGTATATTCTTTGAAAAAACCGGGCTGGATTTGGGGCGCACCCAAAAAATCGTCAGCGATGCGTTAGCGGCAGGTGACGACGGCGAATTATTTCTTGAAATGCGTCATTCTGAGATGCTGA
>CAJWSS010000138.1:0-4138 GCA_913045915.1 uncultured Alphaproteobacteria bacterium
AGAGTCGCGCATCGGCAAATCAACGCGCAACAGGCGGCGGCTTGCCGGGCTCATTGTGGTTTCTTTCAACTGCGTCGGTGGCATTTCACCAAGCCCTTTAAACCGGCTGATTTCAACCTTGCCGCGTTTGTCAAAATTGTCTGCCAAAATGGTGTCACGCTGTTCATCATCCAGCGCATATTCTGTTTTACCGCCTTGCGTCAGGCGATAGAGTGGCGGCTGTGCCAGAAATAGCCGGCCAGCTTCAACAAGATTTGGCATTTCACGGTAAAAATAGGTCATTAGCAATGCCGCAATATGCGCACCGTCAACATCGGCATCCGTCATAATGATGATGCGTCCATAGCGCAGGTCATCCAGCTTAAAATCTTTGCCCGGCTTCACCCCAAGCGCGAGCGCTAAATCCGACAATTCCTGATTGGCCGTCAGTTTTTCAGATGAGGCGCTGGCCACATTCAGGATTTTACCCCGCAACGGCAGAACCGCTTGGGTTTTACGGTCACGTGCCTGTTTTGCCGAACCCCCAGCTGAATCACCCTCTACCAAAAACAGTTCAGTAGATTCACTGTCATTTGATGTGCAGTCGGCTAATTTACCCGGCAGACGCAACCGGCGGGTTGCTGATTTACGCGCCACTTCTTTTTCCTTTTTGCGGCGTTTGCGTTCTTCAGCACGGTCGATGGCGGTTTCCAAAAGATAGGTGGCGCGCGCCGTATCGGATGACAGCCAGTGGTCAAACCGGTCACGTACAGCTTGTTCTGTCAGCCGTGTGGCATCAGCTGACACCAAACGGTCTTTGGTCTGGCCCTGAAATTGCGGGTCACGCAAAAACACTGATAGCATCACAGCACTATTGGCAAGGGCGTCATCTGCACTGATATCGGCAGCTTTTTTATTGCCCACCAATTCGCCAAAGGCGCGCAGTGCCCGCACAATCGCCTGTCTAAAGCCAGTTTCATGCGTGCCACCTGATGGGGTGGGCACAGTGTTACAATAACTGCTAAAAAACCCATCTTCACTGGCATCCAGCCAGGTGATGGCCCATTCAAATTTTTGCCCATCAAGTTCAGCCATCTCAGCAAAGGGACTGGAAATCATCAGTCCTTTGTCATGGGTGGCATCATTAAGCGCGTCAGCAAGGCCGCCCGGAAAATGCAGGCTGGCTTCGGCAGGAATACTGTCATTGCTGGCAAGCAATGCCGGATCACATCGCCAGCGAATTTCTACCCCGGCAAATAGATAGGCCTTTGATCGTGCCATCCGATAGAGCGTGGCGGCTCTGAATTTGGCAGTCTCACCAAAAATTTCAGTGTCCGGGGTAAAGGTCACAGCGGTACCGCGACGATTAGGGGCGGTGCCAATTTCGTTCAGCGCCGTTACTGGCATGCCTCTTGAAAACTCCTGCCGATACAGCAGTTTTTCGCGCGCAATTTCAACCGTCAACGCGCTTGATAATGCATTGACAACAGAAGCCCCAACGCCATGTAGCCCGCCTGATGTCGCATATGATTTACCGGAAAATTTTCCACCAGCGTGCAAAGTTGTCATGATCACTTCAACAGCTGATTTTTCAGGAAATTTTGGATGTTTGCCGGTTGGCATACCGCGGCCATTATCGCGAATGGTCAATGTGGTGGCTGACTCCAAAATAAAATCGATACGATTGGCATGTCCGGCAACGGCTTCATCCATCGCATTGTCCAAAATTTCTGCGGCCAGATGATGCAGTGCACGCTCATCGGTGCCACCAATATACATGCCCGGGCGGTGCCGCACCGGTTCTAGGCCTTCCAATACCTCAATATTACTGGCGTCATAATTGTCACTGGATGCGGTGTTGCCAAATAAATCAGACATGTATTACTCATTTATCCTGTGTTAGGCGGGTGAAGTGATGAACAGAGGCCAATCGGGCGGTATCAGTCCACTTGCCGAATAATCTATGTCCTACCGTATCTGGACGATATCGCCAAGAGGCACAACAATATATTGTGGATTTAATATAAAAAAGCCGGCTCTGACATGCATCAGAGCCGGCGCTTATAGACTTTATCGTTCGGTTTAGTATGAATAATAAATATCAAACTCAACCGGATGTGGTGTGTGGTCCAGACGGATCACATCTTCCATTTTCAGATCAATGTAGGCGTCAATCTGTTCATCAGTGAACACATTGCCTTGGGTAAGGTAGCTACGGTCTTCGCTCAGCGACTCGAGGGCCTCACGCAGTGATCCACAAACAGTCGGGATCTGGCTGAGTTCCTCTGGTGGCAGATCATACAAATCCTTGTCCATGGCATCGCCCGGGTGGATTTTGTTCTGGATGCCATCAAGGCCTGCCATCAACATAGCAGAAAATGCTAGATAAGGGTTTGCAGTCGCATCGGGGAAGCGCACTTCAACACGCTTGCCGTTTGGCGAGTTCACATGCGGAATGCGACATGATGCTGACCGGTTGCGTGATGAATAAGCCAGCAACACAGGTGCCTCATACCCTGGAATCAAACGCTTGTAGCTGTTTGTCGATGGGTTAGTGAAGGCGTTGAGTGATTTAGCATGTTTGATGATGCCGCCGATGTAGAAAAGTGCATTTTCTGACAAGTCAGCATATTGGTTGCCAGCAAACAACGGTTTTCCATTTGACCAGATTGACTGGTGAACATGCATGCCAGATCCGTTATCTCCTGCAATCGGCTTTGGCATAAAAGTGGCTGATACACCATATGCATTTGCAACCTGATGCACTGCGTACTTGTAAAGCTGTAGGTTATCAGCTGTTTCGATTAGTGTGCCGAATTTCATACCCAATTCATGCTGCGAAGGAGCCACTTCGTGGTGATGCTTTTCAACAGGCACGCCCATGTCAGCCATTACTGACAACATTTCGGAACGGATATCTTGTCCAGAGTCGACGGGTGGAACTGGAAAATAACCCCCTTTGACGCCAGGGCGGTGGCCAAGGTTGCCCTCTTCATATTTTTTAGCGCTATTGTATGGGCCTTCGACACTGTCAACGGCATACATTGCTCTATTCATTGACACGTCAATTTTGACGTCCTCAAAGATGAAGAATTCAGCTTCAGGCCCAAAATAGGCAGTGTCGCCGACACCCAATGATTGCATGTGCGCCAGTGCCGCTTTGGCAGTACCGCGCGGGTCGCGTGAATAGGCTTCACCAGTTGATGGTTCCAGCACGTCACAGAACAGCGCCAAGGTGGGCTGTGCAAAGAACGGATCAATATACGCCCGGTACAGATCAGGCATTAATGTCATATCGGATTCGTTGATCGCCTTCCAGCCGGCAATTGACGAACCGTCAAACATAAAGCCTTCGGCCAATGCCTCTTCGTCAATGGTGTCGATGTGCTGGGTAACATGCTGCATCTTGCCGCGCGGGTCGGTGAACCGCAGATCGACAAAGCTGATGTCGTTTTCTTTGATCATATCCATAATTTTTTTTGCGTCAGACATGTGGGTATCCTTCCATTGTTTGCTGTTGCAAAGCGTTTCGGTTCAATGTCGTTCAGCCAAGCTAAACGGCGTCCGTGCCGCGTTCGCCTGTTCTGATCCGTATAGCTTCATCGATTGTTGAAATAAAAATCTTGCCATCTCCAATTCGGCCGGTATGCGCAGCATTTTTTATCGCTTCCACCGCTCTTTCCAACATTGAGTCATCAAGGACAACCTCACCACCGGCGTGAACGGGCAGATCCGATTCCGGATCAACGAGAACAACCTCTACGCCTACCTCTTCGGGGTCTTGAGTCCGCTCGAGCATGTGATGGGCTACTTCATCTCCGTCCTGCGCGAACGCATCGCAACGTTTGTGGATCCCAAGGGACAGAGCCTGGTGGCCGATGACGAGATGGAGGGTGAGGGGAGCGCGGTCGAGCTTTCGGAAGGGGTCTCCATCAACGACCTCCGCAAGAACCTGCCGCTGCTCAATGAATACATGGAGCAGCAGTGCAAGACCACGGCAGGCCGGTATGGCATCGAATTGGATGCCGCCCTGATCACTGAGATTGATCCGCCGGCCGAGGTGGACCGGGCCCTCTCGGCCATCAACAGCACCCGTAACCAGGTGGCTGCCGACATCAGTACCGCACGCGCCGATGCCGAACAGCAGATCACCATGAGC
>CAJWSS010000139.1:0-4103 GCA_913045915.1 uncultured Alphaproteobacteria bacterium
CACGCACCGCCCACAGCTAATGGTTGCGATTGTTATTTTTGGGCCTAAGCTATGATCACAGCAACACCCCCCAGCGCCCACCCCGGGCATGAAATTACCAACCACATAACGAGAGAGACATGCAACAACGTCAACTTGGCACATATGGCCCCACAATATCGGCTATAGGCATTGGTGCCATGTCATTTAGCGATTTTTACGGCGCCACAAATGAGGCGGAGTCACATTCTATTTTAACAGCCGCCCTTGATCAGGGGGTCACCCATATTGATACAGCTGATGTTTATGGAAACGGCACCTCTGAAGAGGTGATCGGGTCATTTCTGGCACGTCAGGGCGGCCAAAAACACGACATGTTTTCGATTGCCACGAAGGCTGGAATCGCTACCAACAAAGACACTGGTAAACGCTATTTTGACAACACGCCTGCCTATCTGCGTCAGGCTGTTGACCACAGTCTGGCCCGTTTGGGTCTTGATCATATTGATTTGTTTTACGTGCATCGGCGTGATGCTGACACACCAATTGAGGACGTCACTGAAACGCTGGCAGCCCTCGTTAAAACAGGCAAGATCGGTGGGTTTGGATTTTCTGAAATTGCGCCCACATCGCTTTATCGGGCGGCGGCAATCCATCATGTGACTGCGGTGCAGTCTGAATATTCATTATCTGTTCGCAGTCCCGAACTTGGTTTGCTTCAGGCAACCGCCGCCTTGGGCACCGCACTTGTCGCCTTCTCCCCCTTGGGCCGGTCGCTTCTGACCGATAGGCCACATGATTTTGACGCCGTGCAATCAATGGGCTGGCTCAAGCAGAACCCGCGTTTTACCGCCGAAAATCTCGCGGCTAATGTCGCCGCCACAGCCGGCTTTCGCCGCTTTGCCGCGGACAAAGGGTGCAGTGCGGCGGCGCTGGCCATAGCCTGGATTTTGCACCAATCCCCGCATATCATTCCGATACCCGGCACCCGGTCAGTGACGCATTTTCATGAACATTGTGAAGGCGCAGGATTGCAACTGACGACCAGTGATCTGGCAGAAATTGAAAAATTATTGCCGGTTGGCTGGGCGCATGGCGACCGCTATTCAACCGCCCAATGGGTTGGCCCAGAAAAATATTGCTAACCGCTTATATTTCGGCAAACCTGTTTAGCGCAGATTATCTTTTGCATATTCTATAAAAACCCAACCGCCCGACAAAACCCTATGTCACATACACAGATACACCTAATGAACAGGACGACAAAACGATGAAATCAGCGTCCTTTGACTATATTAGGCCAGAGACGCTAGATGCCGCATGTGCCTGTCTTGCCAGCCACCCGGATGCGCGGATCATTGCTGGCGGACAGTCGCTGGTGCCGATGCTGGCGATGCGGCTGGCCCGGCCGTCAATGGTGATCGATATTGCACATATTGATGGGCTGTCGACCATTCAGGAAACAACCGATACAGTGGTGATTGGAGCGATGGTCCGGCAGGCCGCCGCCTTGTCCGACCCGATGATTGCCAAGCATCTTCCGCTTCTTGCCAAAGCCTTGACCCATGTGGGACACCCGCCAACGCGCGCCCGCGGTACCGTTGGGGGGTCGCTGGTACATGCCGATCCATCTGCAGAAATTCCACTTGTTGCGGTGACGCTTGGCGCCAATTTGCGGATGCGCGAGGCCGGGGATGATATCGCGTTTCATGCCGAAGAATTTTTTATCGGCCCCATGCTGACCCTGATCCCGCCAACAGCCTGTCTTTTTGAAATTTGCTTTGCTAAACCCAGTTCTGCTCATGTCGGGACTGGCTTTCATGAAATTGCCGCGCGGCGAAGCGATTACGCATTAGCGGCAGCGGCGGCGCATATTGAAGCCGATGATACCGGTGCCGTGCAGGATCTGCGCCTGGCGATTGGCGGCGTTAGTGATTTTCCGCAACGCTTACCGCTTGATATCCATATTGATGTGTCGGGCGATATGACAGACACCGACACCCGCCTGACCACAGCCATTGATGCGGCACTTGATAGCGTCGATTTTGTCGAGGATATGCACGCCAGTGCCAGTTATCGGCGCCGGGTTGCCGCTGAACTTGCCCGCCGTGCCGTCGATGATGCTTTACGCGAAATAGCGCAGGATTTGCCATGAATATCACCATTGACATAAACGGCAAGGACGTCACCGCATCGATTGAACCACGCGTGACCTTGCTAGATTTCATAAGGGATGTTGCCGGGCTAAAAGGTACCCATGCCGGATGCGAACATGGGGTATGTGGGGCCTGCACAGTACTGCTTGATGGTGAGGCCGTGCGATCATGTTTGATTTTGGCGGCACAGGCCGAAGGCAACAGCATCACAACCATCGAAGCGGTGGATGGTACAGCGCGCCAACCGGGTGAATTATCCGTCATTCAGGATGCCTTTTGCGAAGCGCATGGTTTGCAATGCGGCTATTGCACACCCGGCATGGTGTTAGCGGCGAAGACATTACTGCAACACACCCCAACGCCAAGCCGTGAACAGGTGCGCGAGGCCATATCAGGCAATATTTGTCGCTGTACCGGGTATATGCAGATTATTGACGCCATCATGCTGGCCGCCGAGAGGCTACAGGGCCTTAACCAGCCTGCAGATGGTGCATGACATGGGGTCCAAACCAATGCCTGATAAGACATATAGATTTTTATCACAGCCGCGCCGGGTCGTCGAAGACCGCCGCTTTGTTGCCGGCAAAGGCCATTATATTGCCGATTATGATCATGCCGATATGGCGCATGTCGCGCTGATGCCATGCCATCTGCCGGCCGCCCGCATTGACGCGATTGATGCCAGCGCCGCGCTGGCCATGCCCGGCGTCATTGATGTTGTGACCGGGGCCGAACTTGCCGCCGCGATTGACCCATTGATGAACGGTCTGGACACCCCCAATGTCAGACGCTACCCGCTTGCCGTTGGACAGGTGCGGTATGCCGGTGAATGGGTATGTGCGGTGATTGCCGAAAGCCGGGCCATCGCCGAAGACGCGATTGAAAAAATTCGCCTCGAAACAACAGCCCTGCCATTTGTGCTGGATCCAGAACAGGCCTTGCGTGATGACAGCCCACAAGTGCATCCAGATCACCACAGCAATGTTCTGCTTGATAAAAAATTTGTCTGGGGGCCGGTGGATGATGATTTTGCCGCGGCTGATCACCAGCTGAGTTTTTGCGTCACCTGGGGACGCAATTCGACAGTCCCGATTGAAACATTCGGCGTTGTTGCCGAATGGAATGCGTGGGAGCAGATGCTTGATATACGGGCATCGGTGCAGATGCCAAAATATGCCGACCAGATTGCCCGTGCCTTGGGGCTGGCCGGCAATCAGGTGCGTGTCCATTATGATATCGATGTTGGCGGCAGTTATGGCGTCAAACGCGGCATTAAACACGCGGTGTTAGTTGGCTATCTGGCCCGAAAGCTACACCGCCCGGTCAGACTGATCGAAGACCGGTTGGAAAATATGCGCGCTGGTGATGCACACGGGCCAGAACGGAAATTTGATGTATCCGTTGCCTTTGACAAGGATGGCACGGTGCGGTCAATGAAAATGCGGGCACTGGATAATGCCGGGGCCTATGCGGGTCGTGCGCCATTTCAACTTGGCAAACCGATTGGGGCGATTGTTGGCCCTTACCGCATTGGCTCGGTCGCCTATCAAGCCATTTCGGTGACAACCAACAAAGCCGCACAAGAGGCGGTGCGCGGCTTTGGACAGGCACCGACAAATTACGCACTTGAAACTGCTATGGATCGAGTGGCGGCGTTTTTGGATATCGACCGGCTGGCATTACGCCAACATAATTTGATCAAAGCCGATGAATTTCCCTATTTAATTCCAAGCGGCAGCACCTATGACAGTGGTGATTATCATACGGTGATTGACAAAGTATTGGCCGCGGCCGATTACCCGAAACTGGTCGCCACATGTAACCAACTTCGTAAAGACGGTATGATGGCAGGCATTGGTATCGCCGCCTGTCTTGAACCAAGCGGCGGCAATTCATCCTTTGAACCATTATTGAATGAGACCAACCAGACCACCACTTGGATGGAGTCATGCCAAATTAATATTGACG